>WBUH01000009.1 GCA_008933805.1 Bacteroidota bacterium | reverse complement strand
CGATATCTGAAAATCCAGTTTGAACGAGGTATTGCTGCAACGGGGACTTAGATTGGTTTCGTACACGGCACCGGGTGTGGTGGGCATATCGCTTACAAAGCTTGAACCGCTGCGAGGACCCGGGCAACTGCCGCAAATGCTTTGGTATATTACCCCGCGTTTATCAAAACGGCTGGTACCGCCATCCACGTGGTCGTCGGTTTGTGTCCCCCCCAAATAGGTAGCATACAATAGACTTTGCGCTGCGGGAGTGAGCACGCCTACCCAAAAATCATTTCCGTCGGTAGTGTTTTGTATAGCGGTGGGTGTTATTGGCAACCCGTTGGTACTGCCTGCATGGTTTGCAGATGAAATATCTGCTCCCCAGCCTGAGAAATATATGTTATCGCAATTATCCACCAAAAAGGCCGTAGGCGAAATATCAGGGCTGTTAATCCTATTACCAATAGTAGTTGATAAAATCAAACTATCCAGTTCCCGAGTAAGCTGCTGGATAAACTGTCCCCTGTTTGGCTGTCCGTACATAGCCTTCTTAATGGGCATATTTCCTTCGGTTTGTCCCGCGGCGTATATAAAGTTCTCTTTATCTATGTCAACAAAATATACTTGGTCGTACCCAGCACTACCGATGTAGGTAAGGTAATTTAGGTTGTGATTATCGGTCGCATCGTAAACGGCTACGAAACCATCTGAACGGCCTCCCAGATAAGATGGGTTAAGAGCATTTGACGAAACGGGTAAGTCGGCACTGATAGTACCTCCTCCTACAATTATATTGTCGTTATCATCTATTTTAACAGAGTATAGGGCATCGTTTCCGTTGCCGCCCATGTAGGTACTCCATTTTAAGTTGATAAGTGAGCTATCGAGCAAAAAGACCACCCCGTCATACCCTGCCTTTTTAGCATTTTGATGGGGTTTCATCTGCGGAAAATCAGTTGATTGTGAACAGCTTGCAACCACCACATTACCGCGAATATCTACGTACACATCCCCCCTAAAATCATCGGCGTAGTTATACACTAAGTTGCCTGCATTAATACCGTCATTACCCGAACCACCCATATAGGTAGAACCCAACAACACCTTACCGTCTTGGCTAAACTTGGCCACCACTATATCAGCATTGCCTACGCCACTATGTTTAGCGGTATCAAAACAGCTCTTAATTATAGGGAAATTATCAGAAAAGGTGCTGCCCAGCATTACCAAACGATCTTCGGCATCTACCACTAAGCTATGAGGGTAATCGTTGTCGGTACCGCCCAAATAGGTAGCATACAGCAATATCTTTCCGCTTGAGTCGTATTTGCTGATACCGATATCACACGGAAAATGGTCGTACGGGCCATTAGTACTGCTAGACCCCGCAAACGTTTGTTGGTATGCCCCTGCTGTGGTGGGGTACTTGCCATTAGGCAAAATGGGGTATGGCTCAGTAACGTTACCGCCGGCATATAAGCTTCCGCGCGAATCATAGGTGGCTGTAAAGCCGAAATTATCAGCCGTTGAGCCGCTATAGGTAACAAACACTAACACAGGGTCTATTACCAACGGATAGGCTGGATTATAATCACCTGTTTCAAATCCTAATACACTGTTTTTAAGTGTGTACCTGCAATCAACCATCACCTTTCTGTCGCCAATGTATTGGTAAGCTTCAGGTATTTGCTCTACCAACGTATTTACAGACGTTTTTACCAGCAATTTGCCGCTTTCAATAGCCATTGCTTCTTGTCCGCTATACTTTAGTTTTACGGTATTAACAGCCGTATTGGGCTGAATGATAAAATCGTATTTAAGACCTTGGGGAGAGGTGTACATTTTTATATCAACCCCTTGCCACACATTTTGAAGTTGCAAGCGGTAATAACCTTTTACCCCGCTTGCCCATTTTGCGGGGTCATTACCCAAGTAGTAGTTATAGTAAGGTATTGTGGGCGATGTGGCTATGGTTGTATAAGCATCTTTTGCCCCCAAAAAATCAACTTTTAATACATGATACTTATAGCTTTGAGGAGTTGGGGTATCTGCTTTGTGCCCGCTGTGGTTGTGGATGATTCGGCCAAAAGTCTCATCATCATAAAAAAACCAGTTAAACCCTTTTTTTTCAAGATGAAGATAACCCGCAGGCACTTGGGCACGGTATTGCACACGATTATCCCACTGACCCTTGTTTTCAATAAATTCATATTGGGCAAGCAACCGAGTGCTGCTGCAAAGCAGCAACATAAGCACTGATATATATACGATTGCTTTTTGCAAGTTCTCTTTCTTCTTAAGACACTTTATAGCGTCAAATAGTTGTCCTTTATATACAAATATAAGCGGTGATGACCAATTGTTTACCCCCGTGTATCAACAGAACGGGGTGAAGGTATTGATTTTATGAAAAAGTGTACCTGTTTTTATACAACAGCCGGTTGGTTTACCTCAAACCCGTGTTGGTGGGAATTTATGAATAAGCCGCGACAGTACTAATTTTTAAGCCGTTCTTTCAGCTTACGTATCTCTTCCTGCAATTTTTCGTTTTCATCCACCAAAATCTCAACGCGTTGGCGTTCAGTTTCTATTGCTCCTGTAAGGTTGATGATAATATCGCCGTCTTGTCCGTTTTCAATGGTTTCTTTAAACCCGCGTAAATATTCATTCTCCTTGTTTAGTGCCGCATTCTCTTTTTTCAAGCGTTCTATTTCGGCCTTCAACTCTTTATTCTCGTTTTTCAGTTTTTGAGTATTGGGAGGTGTACTGCCTTCGCCCGTTTTTTTAGACAACTCAGTCACTACAACCCTCAAACTGTCGCGCTCAACTTCTAATGCCACTATTTGTTCACGCAGCTTTCTGATTACATCTGTAAGCACAGGATTATCTTCTTCCTGTTTTTTCTTCTGCATCTCCTTGCGCAGCTTTTCCTTTTCGTCGTTACTTACGTATATCCGTACATAATCGACACTCATTTTGCTTTCAGGCCCCACGTACAAGCCTATTTTACCGCTTTTGTAAGACACCTCGCTAAATGCAGTAATAAACTCCCCGTTGATGTATAAATCATACATCTTCTCCTCCATGCTTACCGCAATAATATTGTCCTCACCCCTATCTGCAATGTTTTTGTTACGTTTCCAACCATCGCCTATTGGCTTAAAGGTTGACCCGTTAAACTTACTGATACGGTATTGTTTCTTGCCGTTTATCTCAATTAAAAATGCTCCCTTACCGTCTTCCTGCGCCATCACTACAACCCCTGCACTGGCACTTTTACCGTTGTCTTCGTCCAGCTTAATTTTAAACTCGGCTTTGTGGGTAGTGAAACTGATTTTTTCATTAGGGAACACCAATCCGTACGATTGAGTATTCATACGGTACATAATGTACTCGCCGCCTTGAATAATAAACACCTCATCGGCGTTGGTATTTTGCCGCCACAAGTTGGTATTTGTAGCGTCAAACTCATCGGCCCAAATTATTGCATCTAAATTGCTTAGCACGGTTTGCTGGGCTTTTACGAGCACCGTTAGCTGAAAAATACAAATTAGCGTTGCTAAAATCCTTGCCATTATTGGTTTTACTGAATAGCAAATGTATTAAAAGTTAGGCAGATTACTGAAAATGTGATAGCTTGCGCCCGCATTTTTTAATAGCCCAATTAGAACTTTTACTGTTAAAACGTCGTTATGTTGGGTAACATTGTTTTTGATACAAGCCGATGAAGAAATTTATAGCCATATCGTTACTGGCCTTTACTGTGCTGTTTGCAGGAAGTTGCGCTAACGATTTAGATACAAATGCCGACTGGAAAGAAATTATGGTGGTGTATGGTTTACTGAATGTGAACGATACCGACCATTATGTGCGCGTGAACCGTGCCTTTTTGAGCGAAAACCAAAGTGCACTTGAGATAGCCAAAATTTCCGACTCTTTATATTTTGATTCACTTGAAGTTACTGTAGAAGA
This sequence comes from Bacteroidota bacterium, assembly GCA_008933805.1. Lineage (NCBI taxonomy): Bacteria > Pseudomonadati > Bacteroidota > Bacteroidota bacterium. Next base: position 180,260 of record WBUH01000009.1, on the reverse strand, counting down.
ATTTAGCGGTAACAGCATGCGCCAATCGTTTCGCCTTACTAAGTTTTATGTGGGTAAAGACACCGGTATTTTTGCAACTGAGGGCAGTTATGTTTATACCTTCAAGCAAAAACTGGATATGGCGTATAAGTACAGGCTGGTGATTTATAACAAGCTTTCTAAGAAGTATACAACCGCTGAGACAGTTTTAATTGGGAACCCTACCTTATCAAGCCCCAGTAACTTTACCACCAACTACATTATTGATACTGCAAAAAACCTGAACTTATCATGGACAGCTGCACCCAACACAAAGCTGTATGATTTGACTTTGCGTTTTTACTGGAATGAGTACGACAGTGCCTCTAACCAATTATTATCGTCTGATAACTTTATTGATTGGCCTATTTTACAAGGTAAAGATGTACCTGTATCAGGTTCTATGCGCAGCAACATACCCGGTATCGGGTTTTACCATTTCCTTTCAGAAAACCTTACTGCAATTAATGGCAAATACCGTGTACCACAAAGATTTGACTTTATGTATTGGGCAGCGGATAAGGAATATTACCTGTACCGCAGTGTGAACCAACCTAGCGTAGGCTTGGTACAAAAGAAACCTGAATATACTAATATAAGCAGCGGTAATTACGGTTTGTTTGCCAGCCGTAACTTGTACACTATCAAAGGGGTGAGTATTTCACAACAAACAGTGGTTTCGTTGCAAGTAAATACTCTTACCCGTAAGCTTAAATTCAGACCGTAATATTTATTTACCGTCTTTCTCCATCATACCTCATTTAAACCTTTAGGCATAAAGTATCGTTAGTTGTGTAAACTATGATATTTTGATGCTAAAACTTTACTATTCGATTATTTCTGCTTTACTGTTTTTCGGGCTGTTTTCAAGCTGCTCAAACGATTTGGATGTTAACGGCAATCCAAAGGAAGTAATGATTATCTACGGGTTGCTTAATGCCAACGATAGTGAACACTATGTACGGCTTAACAAAGCTTTTTTAAGCGGTGACGAGAGTGCATTTACCGTAGCAAAAATATCAGACTCGATATACTACGACTCTGTAGAGGTGACCATTGAAGAGTTTGACGGACATTTTATGCGAAGCTCTTTTAAACTGCAAAAGAAGTTTACAGCCAAAGACTCAGGAATATTTGCCACCGAAGGTAGTCACGTGTATTACTTTAAAGCCCCTCTAAACATTAACTACCGCTATAAACTGATTGTATTTAATAAGCGTACCCAAAAAATTGCCATTGCTGAAACCCGCTTGGTGGGTTTTCCAAAGCCCATTGTTCCCAACCCTGCTACAACCGATTTTATTTTAGACACTGCAAGACCTGTGCGGATGCAATACGTTACACCCCAAAATGCAAAGATGAATGATATTATCATCCGCTTTTATTGGGATGAGTACGACAGCGCTACGGGTCAACTTGTGGCTGCCTCAAAATACATTGATTGGCCGCTGCTGCAAAGCTATGTTGTGCAACCGGAGGTTGAATTAAAACTCTTTCTAAAAATTACCCCGTTTTATTATTTTCTTGCTGATGCCCTACCTGTATTACCTGCCAAATACAGGGTACCTGCCAAATTGGATTTTATATTCTGGACCGCCGATAAAGAGTATAAATATTACCATGATATTATACGTCCTAACACCATGGTAATGCAAAAAAAGCCCGAATACACCAACATAAGCGATGGTAATTTGGGCTTATTTGCAAGCAGAAACCAATACATTATTAAAGGGGTTACTATTGGAAATAGTACAAAAAAACTGCTTAGGGATAATCAAATTACGCGCAAGCTCAACTTTAGGCTGCAATAAGCGGTATTACTTAATTACAAGCTGTTTGCTAAACCGTTTGTACACCATAAATGCTACAGCAATAAGTAAGAATACTGCCCAAAAACGAGCCAAAAACAGCAACAGTGCTTGTATCATGCCCCAACCGTATTGTAATGAATGTAGCAGTTGAGTGCCAAAACCCTGTTCATAGGCTTTTACACTTTGGGGATTGGCTATGATGGTATTTATCACGGTACTGTTTTGGTAAAAATCGAGTTGTACGGTGCTATATTGTATATCCTCGTTCAACTGCATATTCTCAATAAGGGCTTCATCGCTTTGCATCAGCTTACTTAGTTTGCTTTCCTCATCGTAGCATCCGTTAGGTCCGTCTGCCGTTGTTACATCTTTTTTAGGTCTATTCGCAAACTTATTTAGTCGTTTTTGCTCAAGGTTATTTGACAGCAACTTTAAACCTACATTATCTGCATGAATAATGCGGTAATCAAAAAAATCAACGACCTGACCAATCCCTCTCAAAAATGGGTCTAACTGCTGCTTTGGCACTCGCACAGTCATTGTATTGGTTACCGTGTAATGGGTGCTTTCAAGCAACGAGTCTGCACTCACAGGAGTTTGGCTGGTTTGTGAGACCTCACTACGCAAACGGGTATCAGTAATATACCCACCTGCTTTTGTTGCGTGGTCTTCAATTGCGTACGTAGCATTTACCACATCCTTCACCCTGAATTTCAGTTCACCGGTTACAATAAATTTCTTTGAGGTATCAGATAAGCCCATGCGGCTTATTGAGGTTTCAGGCTTGGGAGGAGTTCCACTGTCAGCAGCAATAATTTCACCTAAATCATGCGCCGCTTTGGCTTCTTGCGGTGCTTCGTTGTTTTGGCAGCCCAAGGCAATAACAGCCAAGGCCACCATGGCGGTGGTTTTTGTAATTAGATTCATAAAAGGTTTGTTTACAGGCACAACGTATTATAAACGGGCATTATTTCACCCGTTTAGACCTGTACATACCTTTTATCGACTAAAGGTAAATGGTAAAATGAAAATTTATGCAGAAAAGCCCTGCATCACCTGTCCCAGCTCGTAAATATCAGTAAAGCTATTGTACAATGGTACAGGAGCCATACGGATTACGTTGGGCTCGCGCCAGTCGGCAATCACTCCGTTTTCGGTTAGGTAATCAAACAACTTGCGTCCGTTATCTTTTACCAATACCGATAGTTGGCATCCCCTGTCTTTAGCATCACGAGGGGTGATGATGGTAAATGTATGCTTACCGCTTTGGGTAAGTCCGTCAAGAATAAACTCAAGATAACCTGTAAGGGCTTCGCTTTTTGCACGCAGGTTCTCAATACCGGCTTCGGCAAATATCTCCAATGATGCGCGGTGTATAGCCATTGGGAATACCTGTGCATTGCTCAGTTGCCATCCTTGTGCCCCTTGTGTGGGTTTAAACCCTTTTTTCATCAAGAAGCGTTCGTTTTCATCGTGACCCCACCAACCTGCAAAACGGATTAGCTCAGGGTTGTTGCAATGACGTTCGTTTACAAACACCCCCGAAGTACCGCCGGGTCCGCTGTTCAGGTATTTATAACTGCACCATACCGCAAAATCAACGTCCCAATCGTGTAGTTTCAAATGAAGATTACCTGCTGCGTGCGCCAAATCAAAACCGCACATTGCACCTGCTTTGTGAGCTGCTGCTGTTATGGCCTGCATATCAAAAGCCTGTCCGGTATAATAGTTTACACCGCCCATCATTACGGTGGCTATGCTGTCAGCATTGGCCTCAATAGTTTGTAATATATCTTCGGTACGAAGGGTATATTCTCCTTCACGGGGCTTTAACTCAATAATAGCGTCATCAGGATTATAGCCGTGAAAACGTGCTTGGGTTTCCATCGCATATTGGTCGCTGGGGAATGCGCCCGCTTCCATCACTATTTTATAACGGTTGCCTTTGGGCTGATAAAACGACACCATCATCAAATGCAGGTTGGTAGTCAAGTTGTTCATTACCACTACTTCTTTGGGTAATGCACCTACCACTTTTGCAGCATTTTCAGTTAAAAAATGGTGGTAGCTGAACCACGGGTTTTTGCCTTTAAAGTGTCCTTCAACGCCAAACTCTGCCCAATCGGCAAACTCTTGCTCCACAAAAGCGCGGGCGGTTTTGGGCTGCAAGCCCAATGAGTTACCTGTAAGGTAGATTACATTTTTAGAATTGTGCTGAGGGAAATAAAAGCGGTCTCTGTATCCTGCAAACGTATCGCTGCTATCCATACGGGCAGCAAACTCACGGGTATTTTCGTAATTAGCCATAACTGGGCGCGAAATTAAGACTTAGATTTTGTGTATGAAAGGAGTTGACCCAAACAAAAAAGCCGATGCGGATGCATCGGCTTATTATCAGGGTTGTGTTCATAATGTGTGTCAATGTCCGTGCCCGTCATCAGGGCTATGGCCGTCTTTCTCTCCGTCTTTCTTCGGAGGGGCTGTATAAGGCAGTTTCAATTCGTTATACAACACCTCTTTCAGTTGCTCAGCACCTAAGCGTTTGGCCATAATCATCTTGTTTTTATCCAACAAGAAAATTTGTGGTGTGCTGGTAAGATTGTAATACTTACGGAATTGTGAAATGTTCCAAACATCGGTTACGTTTATCCATTTCAATTGATTATCGCGGATGTATTGAGCCCATTTATCCATATCCTGCTCTACACCTACTGCATACACTTCAACACCGCGTGCCTTCACTGTATCATAGAAGCCTTTAATAATCGGCATTTCTTTTTTGCAATGGCCGCAATCCGGATCCCAAAACACCAATACCGTATAGTCAGCTTTCACATCATACAGGTTGGTAGTTTTCTCCTTACTCAACAAAATGCCTAAGTTTCTTCCCCTCACCTCTTCGTTGGTATCACGGTCAACAATCTTGTTTATTTTACGTTGAAGAGTTGAATCGAACATTTCTAACTCAGGAGCAGGCATAAAGCACAATGAGGGTAAATACGATTCTGCATTGCTGCGGGTACGTATTATCTCTGTAGAGTCTAACCAATAACAATCGTTAAAGTTGTAATACTTGGCCGCCAACCTTATAGCCACACCATCCATACATATATACTGTGAGTTTTGGTACTTATTCATAATATGAACAAGCGTGAAACGGAATCCCTCTTTGTTTGGCCTCGCTCTTTCAATTACACTTACCGCAGCAGCATACAACGAGTCGGGGTGTTGCACCGTTACTTTCTCTAAAAAGCGATTCAACTTACCTTGATATACAGGAGTGCGTAGTACGCAACCGCTGGTAAAGTTCACATTATCCCAATAATGGTCGCGATAGTAATAATACTGCCAATTACTGTCAGCACCAATCGGTGCATCCGGTACATCAGGCTCTGTCATTGCTAAAAACAACTGGGTAAGCACCGCATTGGGGTACCTTTTTATAAAATCAGTACGGTAAGCATACACCTCTCTGGGTATGCCCTTAATCCTATCGTTAATTTTAGTTACCGTATCACGCTTGGTAGGGTCGTTCAACCATTCTTTAGCACGCTTTTTCAGTTCCTCCTCTTCCATCCCTATTTTATAGGTGTATTGGTTGAATTCAAAAAAGATTTCGTTTTCCCTAGAACCTTTCACCTTCATGCTCATCATGTAGTTGGCAGTGTCGGTTTCCAGTGTAAAATCAGTTTCACTTACTACAAATTCAAACAATTTCACCCTGTTCACGGCAATCATGTATATACCGCACTCAAGGGTGGTATCACGCTTAAACGTTACCCAACCTTTACTATCCATTCGGGCAGAATCGGCCAGATACGTGTTATCGCCCATATAATGGGCAAGGTACGCCAAGGTATCTTTTAACCCCTTAATACGGATTTTAATGTTGTACGACGGCTTATCACCTGCAAAAGCAGCAGTTGCCATCGAAAAAATGATTGCGGTTAGTAGTAATACTCTCTTCATCTAGTACGGTTTCTTTTTTCAAGATTAAGCAAAAGCGAAATGCGTTGCATACAACACTGCCGCAATTTTTTTGCCAGTTTGTGTTATCCCCTGAAAATTATACAAAACAGGTGGTTTTAGCCGTAAGCGGTTTACTAATTAATATGTGTAAATCTTCCATCCTTCCCTGCATATTGTTTTAGCAAGCCCGCTCAACAAATACACTACTTGCAGATTCACCCCTTCAAAAAACAACTTCGGCTAAGTTTTAGCACTGGGCTAATATTATTTTAACCCAAAAAATGCTTCTTTGTAGCCAATATAAAATGAGAAAGCTGCTATACATAGTGCCGTTGCTGCTGCTTTTTGCAGCTATTGGCTGCAAGCCACGCAATTATGTTATACAGCAGATTAGTCCTGCGGGCAAGCGGGTTAATACTCTTGATAGCCTTAACCGTCCCGACAGTGGTATCCTTGCTCTTATTGCTCCTTACAAACTGAAGCTTGATTCACAAATGAAGGTGGTAATAGGCAGTACATCGGTTGATATGCCTAATACGCGCCCCAATGGAACTTTAGGAAATTTTATTGCTGATATACTTAAAACCCAAACCCAACGTATTATTAAAACCGATATCGATTTTGCATTTACCAACATATCGGGCATACGCCAGCCCATGCTACCGGAAGGAGAGATAACCAAAGGAAAAATATTTGAATTACTACCCTTTGATAATATGGTTGTGGCCGCTGAAGTGAAAGGCGAAACCCTGAAAAAGGTGTTTGAACAAATTGCGGCAAAAGGCGGCGAGGCCATTACCGGTTTTAAGCTTACCATAAAAGACAACAAACTGGTTGAAGCTACTTATAATAATATACCCGTTGATTACACAAAGAACTATGTAGTGTGCACAACCGACTTTTTGTTTACCGGCGGTGATAACTACACCATGTTTAAAGAAGGTGTAGTTAAAGAATATAAAACAGGCATTACCATACGCGATATGGTAATGGACTATATATATAATATATGTGCAGTAAACGGTGCATTAACCCCACAACCTGATGAGCGGATCACAATTCAATAGAAAAGAGTTTATACGCAACGTGGTGGGTGCGGGAATGGCCGTAGCCCTTAGCAAGTTTCCGTTAGAGGCGGTTGCTAAGAGTGATGGGCTAACTACCTTTACTATACTGCACACCAACGATTGGCACAGCCGTATTGAACCCTTCCCGATGGACGGGGGTAAATACCAAGGATTGGGCGGGGCGGCTTATAGGGCTGCCATGATAAAGAGAATTCGCAGTGAAAACGAACACGTATTGGTATTAGACAGCGGTGATATGTTTCAGGGCACACCGTATTTTAATTTTTACGGAGGTGAAGTTGAGTTTAAATTGATGACCGAAATGGGGTACGATTGCGCTACGTTGGGCAATCATGATTTTGACGGCGGCATTGACGGGTTGAAAAAACAGTTGCCTCATGCGGGTTTCAGTATCATAAACAGTAATTACGACTTTAGTAACACTGCTTTGAAAGATACTTTTAAACCGTATAAGGTATTTAAATTAGGAAAAGTAAAAGTAGGAGTTATAGCCGTTGGGATTGATTTACAAGGACTGGTTCCCAATGTACTGTGGAATGGACTCTCCTACACCAACCCTGTGGAAAAATCTAACTTTTGGGCAGAATATTTAAAAAAAACCGAAAAGTGCGACGTAGTTGTGTTACTTTCGCACCTCGGTTACAAATACAGTGATGACAAGGTTTCCGATGAATTTTTAGCAAAAAACTCAAGAAACATCGATGTTATACTAGGGGGCCACACCCATACTTTTATGGAAAGCCCCGTAAACATTACAAACCTTGACGGAAAGCCGGTTTTAATTAACCAAGTAGGCTGGGCGGGCATCATGCTGGGACGGCTTGATTTTACAATGGTTTCGGGAGAAATCGCCACTAACCCGCAAAGCACTATGTTAAAAGTTTCCGAAAAGTCAACGTAAAAAAATTTTTTTGTTAACTATTTTTAAAACAATTTTACACACCCTTAGCAGAACGGAGGAATAGAGCCTATGACGGAAAAGACCGCAGAAGAAGTATGGAATAACTGTTTAAAAATTATTAAGGACAATGTCCCGCCTCAAAGTTTTAAAACTTGGTTTGACCCAATCAAGCCAATTAAACTTGAGGACAAAGTTTTAACCATCCAAGTGCCCAGCCAGTTCTTTTATGAATGGTTGGAGGAACATTACGTAACCCTGTTGCGCAAAACTCTTAAACAAGAGTTGGGCGTAGGCTCTCGCCTTGAGTACAACATTATTGTTGAAAACACGGCAGGGAACAATCCGTACACTATTAACATGCCCACCAGCAATGCGGCAAAAATTGACCCTAATGAGGTAGGTATGCCTCTTAACTTAGGGACAAACATTAAAAACCCGTTTGTGATACCCGGGTTGCGAAAAGTTAATGTTGACTCGCAACTGAATCCAAACTACACCTTTGAGAATTATATTGAAGGCGACTGTAACCGTCTTGCACGCAGTGCGGGCTTTGCAGTAGCTAATAAACCCGGCGGCACAGCCTTTAACCCCCTTATGATATTTGGCGGTGTAGGCTTGGGAAAAACACACTTGCTGCATGCCATAGGCAACCATATTAAACAGCTTAATAAGAATAAGTTTGTTCTATATGTATCGGCTGAGAAGTTTATCAACCAATTTATTGAATCGGTTAGAAACAACAACAACAGCGATTTCATCAACTTCTACCAATACCTTGATGTATTGATTTTAGATGATGTGCAGTTTTTTGCCAAAAAAGAAAAAACTCAGGAAATATTCTTTCAGATTTTTAACCACCTGCACCAAAACGGTAAGCAGATAATATTGAGTTCTGACCGTCCTCCAAAAGATTTGAAGGATATGGACGAACGCCTGTTGTCTCGCTTCAAGTGGGGATTAAGTGCTGATTTGCAAACTCCTGACTTTGAAACCCGCGTGGCTATATTAGAGCATAAAATGTATGCCGACGGTATATCATTGAGCCACGACGTTGTGGAATATGTTGCCCATAATATAGACAACAACATCCGCGAACTGGAAGGTGCATTGGTATCATTGCTTGCACAAGCCTCTCTTAACCGCAAAGAAGTGGATATTGAGCTGGCCAAGCAGATGATGAAGAACTTTGTGAAGAATGTATCGCGTGAAATTTCAATCGATTACATTCAGAAATTGGTATGCGATTACTACGGCATATCCGTTGACCAAGTGAAATCAAAAACCCGTAAACGCGAAATTGTTCAGGCTCGCCAAATATCAATGTTCTTTGCCAAAGACCTTACCAAGGCTTCGCTAAAAAACATAGGTATGCACTTTGGTGGTCGTGACCACAGTACTGTGATACACGCTTGCCAAACCGTGAATGATTTGATTGAAACTGACAAAAAATTCCGCGGAGATGTTGAAGAAATCTCTAAACGGATTAAAATAAACACCATGTAAGTGTTTATTTATAAAAGTATAAGAATGCTGCCCCGCAAAGGCAGCATTTTTTATTTTTGGAATATGGAAACCCTACCCCCTATTAAGCACGTGGCTACTATTAATGCCCCTATTGAAAAAGTGTACGAAACCCTTACCACAGGAAAAGGCTGGGACGGTTGGTTTACAGACGGGACTGTTTTGGATTTGGAAACCAAAAGAATACAACTGGTTTGGACAATGAACGGCCCCTACAAAGCCAACGGAATTGAAACCGGTCCAATACTTAGTGCAATACCTGATAAAGAGTTTTCCTTTAAATGGCACGAGGGCTCACACGATACGACGGTGACATTTACACTTGAAACCAAAGACAATAAAACAAAGATTACAGTAACTGAAACAGGCTACCTGCCTACCGATAAAGGCATGTGGCAATTATTGGATTGCGCTATCGGTTGGGGCGAAGCCATCACCCTGATGAAGTTTTATTTGGAACACGGAATTAGGTACGACAGCGGTTGGTAATTAATCTGTCTAAGTCGTTACTGTGCCTGCTTAGTTAAGCGAAAGTTGCATCGTACCGTCGCTGTTTACCTCAAAAGTAATGTGCTGCTGCAAGGTGGTAGCTAACGAAATGCCTGTATAATCGGCAGAAACAGGGAAAATCTTGTGGTTACGGTCGGCCAATACCACCGTTTTTATCTCAGCCGCACCGCCTTTAAAAAAGGGGTAGATGGCAAACACCATCGTGCGGGCAGTATTAAGCACATCGTCAACAATTATAGCATGCAGGCCTTTAATATCAGCCATATCAATACTTATAGCCGTGGTATGCTCACTGGGTTTTTCTTTTTCAATCTCAATCTTAGCCACTGTTACCGTTAAAGGCGATATAGCCCTCAATTCAGCACCAATCTTCTCGGCCAGCAAATAACCGTGCTCGGCAATACCGGCCACAATTAGCGCGCTTTGCTCCACGTGTTGCTCATATATCTGATAAGCAATACGTTTAATCTTCCTTTCAATTTGTTCGTGGGTAAGGATTACCATGCCTAAAATCTTAAAAACAATATTACACAAAATAGGCAGTCCCCGCAAAAGCCCTTTTGGTTTTAGTTTAAAAAAAGTGCATTTTGCACCATTAACCTTACAACTAACTGAAGAAACTATTACAGGCTTATGAGCAAGCAGAACGAAAAATGGGGTAGCCGATTAGGACTTATTCTGGCAATGGCAGGGAACGCTGTGGGATTGGGAAACTTCTTGCGATTCCCCGTGCAGGCTCTTAATAATGGTGGTGGGGCATTTATCATCCCTTATTTGGTTTGTTTTATATTAATGGGTATCCCTTTGTTGTGGATTGAGTGGAGTATGGGACGTTTTGGGGGCAAATTCGGCCACCACAGTACTCCTTTTATCCTTGACAGTATGGACAAACGTAAGTTCTGGAAATACTTCGGGGTATTTGGAATCTTCACCAACGTTGCAGTTGCTGCCTACTATTGCTATATAGAGTCGTGGACAATGTCGTACGTGGTGCATTCGGTTACCGGCACTTTTGATGGCAAACCGATGACTTGGGTAGCCGGATTTTTTAATAACTACCTTGATATTTCTACCAGTACCACAGGCATTCCATACGAAGCTGTTATCTTCTATATCCTGTGTTTAGTACTTAATACCTATATCTTATCACGTGGATTAAGCGGAGTTGAAAAGGTTGCCAAAATAGGTATGCCGCTCCTAATTCTTTTTGGTGCTTTCCTTGCCTTTAGAGGGCTAACCTTAGGCACTTCAGGTGCATCTGCCGAATATCCAAATGCAAGTGCTATTGATGGTTTAAATTACTTATGGACACCGCAATACGGTAAACTAACCGACTTGAAAGTTTGGCTAAGTGCTGCTGGACAAATATTCTTTACACTTTCAGTAGGTATGGGTACTGTACATTGTTACGCGGCATACTTACGAGCTAACGATGATGTGGCTCTTAACGGTATCTCAGCAGGTTTCACAAATGAGTTTGTTGAAGTTATTTTAGGTGGTGCTATAGTAATACCCATTGCAGCCGGTTACTTAGGCTTGGATTGGGTAAAAGAAAATGCTGGCTTTGGAATGGCCTTCCAAACCATGCCTTACTTGTTTGAAAAGTGGGGACCGATACTTTCAGCCTTGGCTGGTGTGTTTTGGTTTGGGTTGCTGTTTTTTGCCGGTATCACCTCCTCCCTTGCAATGGGTACGCCACTAATGGGCTTTTTGCAGGACGAATTTGCCGTAAGCCGAAACAAATCGGCAATGGCCTTTGGTTTATTAGTATTGGTAATGGGCTTGCCTACCGTACTGTTGTTTACAAAATCGGCCACAGGAGGGGTTAGTCTTATTGCGTTTGATGAATACGATTATTGGGCGGGTACGGTATCGCTGGTGGTATTTGCCATGGCCGAAACCATCTTATTCTCTTGGATATTCGGTATTAAAAAAGGTTGGGCAGAGATTAACGCAGGAGCGGATTTAAAAATCCATATTGTATTCAAATACATTATAGGATACGTTACCCCTGTAATGTTGATTATAGTTTTCTTTGGGGCATTAATCACTCCTGAAGGAAACGATTGGGGTGCAGCTTGGCAAAGCTTTACATCTGGTGGCGGCTGGCCGTTGGATAACGGTTCAGTACTTAGCATGCTAACCATGACTGGTTTGAATGAAAAACTTGCTGCTGCTACTGACCCTACAACCATCGAAACTCTTAAAACAGCTAAACTATATACATACATAGCCCGTTTCTTATTAGTGGGTCTGTTTGCAGGTATTAGCTGGTTGGTATTTATTGCCTACCGCAAAAGGCAACGTGCTGAATTAAAAACTGCTTAAAAAGAATTTTATGAATACAGAAGCATTGGTGATAATGATTTCATCGCAGGTAATTATAACGGCTTTTACCGTATATTTCTTTTATAAGGTGTTCAAGAGTCCTATTAATAAAGACTAACACTTTACCGGTAATGAAAAGAATAGTACAGCTTGTAGCAGTATTGCTTTTTACGCTAACCCTAAATGCGCAGTACACCGAAAGGTTTCCGCTTTCGGATGAGGTTAAGGTTTTTAATAAAACTAACAAAATAGCCTCTGTTACCGCTGCTGTAACTTCTGATACTAAAACATCAACACTGTTTGAACAGTTTGATAAAAACGGCATGCTGGTCTATAAACGCCAATCGGGAAGTAATATCCGCTCCTACACTTATAAGTATGATAAGAAATTACGCCTTACCGAAATTATAGACAGCACCAACGATTTAGTATTCAATAAAATTACTGCCGGGTTTATCACGTTTAAGTATCACGATAACGGCTTGCTAAAAGAGCGTAATCTTGACGGAAAAAAGATTGAGTTTGTGTTTGATAAAACACAAAACAAGCTGGCCGAAAAATACCCTGATGAGGAGGAAAGCACTACGGTGCTTGATTACTACTACGACTCAGTATTACGTTTGGTAAAAGAATTTGCCAAAGACGAAGAAGTGGAAGAAACCATATTTATTGAATACGATAATCTGGGCAGGGAAGTAAAAATGCTTTTAGTTTCCAAATACACCGGTGGTTACGATAGTATTACCACCATTACTACCTACAATGCCCAAGGGTTGATTGAAAAAGAAAGCCGTCATAAAATAAACGGAGCTATGCTGTTTAACGACGATGGCACGGTGGAGGAAGGCTCTTTAGAAGTTTCTGTAACCGATAGTTACTGGGCATACGAGTACGACAATAAGGGAAGAAAAACCCGCATTACTGCCTTTGAAGGAACATCAGTAAAACCGCTATACGAAGAAACCCATACTTTTGCGACCGCCAATAACATTGAAACCGAAACCATTATTACAGTTAGCGGCGCATCTAACCGCTCTGAAGAGGTGATTATTTACAACGGCCCCAAAGGTTTAAAGGGAGAAAGTACCTTAAAAGACACTCGCTTGGGTAACACAAAAGAATCTTCAACCAAATACACATACACCTTCTATTAATCTCTCCTAAGTTTTAACCTCGTTGTTTGATTTACACCATGAACTTTCAAATTATTTTGAAAATTCGATATTATTGTTTTACTTTGTTATGTGAAACACGAAGAAGCCAAACAAAAGTTTATACAAGGCTGGGGCAGCTTGGGTACCAATTGGGGTATTAACCGCACAATGGCGCAAGTTCATGCGCTGTTGCTTATATCTCCTACCTCATTAAGCACGGAACAGATTATGGAAGAACTGCAAATCTCTCGCGGTAATGCCAACATGAATGTACGTGAGCTAATCAATTGGGGATTGGTTCGCAAGGACTTAAAGCCGGGTGAGCGTAAGGAGTTTTTTTATGCTGAAAAAGACATTTGGAAGGCTGCTATGCAAATTATTAAAGAGCGCCGTAAGCGTGAGTTAGAGCCGCTGATGCAGGTATTGGGCGAGATAAAAACGCTGGACAAAGACGATGACAGTGCCGAAGCAAAAGAGTTTACCAAAATGATGGGCAATATTGAAGACGTAATAGGCAAAGCCGACGGGGTACTTGATAAACTTGGCCGCGCACAAGACAATTGGCTGATGGGAACAATGATGAAACTTCTTAAGTAATAACTGATGAATTTTAAGTTTGCTGATATATGGGTACAAGTATTAGTAGTTATTGCAACTATTGTTGCCCCCTTTATTATTAAAGATAGTTTAGGAGCACTTATAATTTGTTGCGCTATCTTTTACTTAGGCATGGGCATTTGGCAGTTAATCAGTACCCTTGTTCATTTCATTAAGCCACAGTTGGTTCGTTTTCCTCGATTACGCAAAGTATATCACTTATTACTGCTTCCTGCTCTTGTATTGTGTGTTATTTTACCACTTGGCGACATGAGCAATTTTACTGTATTTACGGCAATGACAACCGGTTTCCTTATGGCTGCTTTTTATTTCAGCATCACCATTGCTGAATTTAGAAAAATGAAAAAGGAATAATTTTTTTATATTACATTTCAAATTTTACTGAAAATACAAAAATAAAATTTAACAACATGAAAACTCTTAAAGTTATTGATTTCTCAATCCAAGCATTGATTATAGCAGGTAGTATTTTATATATACTCGTAAGCCAAAACTTTTTCGGACTTATCCTTATCTATATAGGATTAGGAATATACCAACCTCTTAGCTTCTTTATTCAGTTCATGACATACACAAGCGTAACAAAGCCACGACAACGTTACGGCTTGAGTGTACTGGCATTTTTTGGACTTCTATTTGTTACTCACTACGTATTGAAAATTGATAACGAGATATTTACGCTCACATTTTTCGGTATTGCAGCGGGCATCCTTGCAGTCTATTATCTGCTTATAAGTTATGAAGAAACGTTTGAGAAATAATGCAACCGGGCTGAACCAACCACGTTAAAACATCTTACTGCGTTTCACAAAAAACGGAATCAGTATTTGCATAAAATCCTTGTTCACATCGGCCTCAACAAACTCAATACGGTATTGGGCGCAACGCTGGCGCAACTGCATCATATAATCATTCACTTGCGCCAAATAAGCGTCCTTCACCTCATGGGGTTGCAGCTTCACCTCTTGGCCGGTTTCTTTATCAATAAATATGTACGGACGGTTTTCAAACTCAAAGTTCAACTCGTGTTTGCCGTCGTTCACATGAAATAATATCACCTCGTTTTTACTGAATTTGAGGCGTTGCAAGGCTCTAAAAAGCTCTTCACTGTTTTGTCCGGCCTGAAACATATCGCTAAACACCACTACCAATGATCGGCGGTGTATTTGGTCGGCAACGGCAGTAAGTGCATTGGCCAACGAAGTGTTGCGGTTTAGTTTTTCTTTCAGCAACAACTGCTCTAATTGCGCCAGCATCAACTGATGGTGCACGGTTGACGATTTGCATTGCGAATGAAACTCTAACTCTTGCGCAAAAAGGCTAAGCCCGAAAGCATCGCGTTGTTGCCTCAGCAAACTCATCAATACCGCAGCAGCGTAGATAGAAAATCGTATTTTGCTCATCCCCTCTTCGGGGTAATACATACTGCTGCTGGTGTCTATCACTATTTGGCAACGCAGGTTGGTTTCCTCCTCATAGCGTTTCACAAACAGTTTTTCAGTACGGGCAAATAATTTCCAATCAATGTGGCGGGTACTTTCGCCCTTGTTGTATAATCTGTGTTCGGCAAACTCTACCGAAAACCCGTGAAAAGGGCTTTTGTGCAAGCCCGTTATAAAACCTTCAACCACTTGCTTGGCAAGCAACTCAAGGCTTCCGTATTGTTCTAACTCTTTTTGTGTGATTACTGCCATGTGTTATCGTTGTATAGGGTAAGTTATCCAACTCATCCCCATGGTATCGTTTTCTTGTGCTGTAAATTTTAGTGTACCTTCAAACCTATTATTTTCTTTGCTAAAAGCTATATTATAATAGCAAAGATTTCCGCCGCGCCCTCTGTAGTTCATTACAAAATCATAAATACCTTTTTTGGGTTTTAAAGTAAACAGTTGAGATACCCACGTTGAAGCCGTTGTATAAGGCTTGCTTAGTGCCGAATCTAAATCAGTCTCTTCTAATACCACTGTATAATTGATTAAGCTATCCGCTTTTTCGTTGTATCCAAACAATGTACTAAAACAAGATATACAGCCCATTTGCTCGTACAAAGCAAACTCGTGTTTTTTACCATCGCCATTGTAATCGTCTAAATACAAAACATCAGCCCTGCCATCTTTTATACTATCACCGCCCAAAGCATGGTATTTTAATTGACCCAATTCAGACTTATATTTTGGATTGGCAATACAAAAGGGAATTGTAAAACAATCGCGTATGCCCTCCCACGATGCCCCGTATATAGGTATTGTGTTTATTATTTTCTGATTTTTAATATCAATTAACGAAACCCTTGCCCTGCCTTGAAAAAAACCCTTACCCATTGTAACCGATGGACAAGAATAAGGCTCACTTTCAAAACCAACCCTGCCACTATCTACCCACAAGATAAATGCCCTGTTGGGATAGCCTAATATAGTTTGTTGCTCAACAATCAGTGCTTGAGACGACAATCCTAACTTTTTTGCCAATGGTTTGCGAGCCAAAATATCCTGTTTAACGATTTGAAATACATGAAACGATTCGTTTTGTAAATAATATTCGATAGAGGGGTCTTTTTTTAATAATTGTTTGGCCGTTTTAACATCCAATACCGAATCGAAATTCAAATGCAGGTTATCAAACTCGCAATAGGTAATAGCCTGTATTTCGTCATCAGTCAAGTTATTTACCGTATTAACAGAATCAGCGCGAGGACCGGTTTCTATGGATACCGTATTTTCACTTTGCTTTGTATGGCAAGAAAATAAAGTTAAACTAAATATGACGAAGGTAATAGCGCGCATCATACTGCTAACGAAAATACAAAGGTTTTAGTTTCTTATACAGGTTTGGTCGATAAAGTAAATGTTCGGATACTACAAAGAATTGTTTGGCGTTTCTAAAGCATGAAAACTTACCTATTAATCATTGTTGCTGTATGCTTGTTTACAACAAGTTGCAAAAAAGAAACTACGCACACACAAGCACCTGTTAAAGACCTTACTATTGGTGCTGATCTTGCTGCTTACCATATTTTTAAAAAGGGCTCGTATTGGGTTTATAAAGATTCGATAAGCCAACAAACAGATACTATAACTGTTATTAAGAGCCATTTAGGAATTAAAGACGAAAAGGAATTTGATTCGGATACGCTCATAAGGTATCAGGTAGGCGGGGTGGTTTATTCACACAGCAGTTCTTTAAAAAACAGTGTTTATAGTATTCATGGTCCCACATATCATAATTATACCTCTGAGGTTAACACGGCAGGAATATTTATGGCTTTCCCCATGCTTACTACCAAGGTAATAGGATATGATGGTAAACTACATTTACCCCCTACTGAACAAGCTGTTTCGGTGGGAACATTTTCGTTCCCTTTGGGAATTGAAACCGATTGGATTGCTTTTGGTACGTCTGATTATAATCAACATACAAATAGGTTTACCTACCAAAAATTTGTGTTGGCAAGGGATGTGGGAATTATCAAACGGTCGATTAAGAACGATACACTCCATGTTGTTTGGGAGTTGGTGGATTATAAAATAGCCCAATAGACAAAACAAAAAAGGGGAGCTTTAGTAGCTCCCCTTTTTAATTAATTGCGTTACTTATTATCCCAATTGGGCATCTAGTTTAGCCGTTAGTACGTTTTTGGGTACTGCGCCCACTTGGCGATCAACCACAAAACCGTTTTTAAAGTATAGCAGGGTGGGTAAATTTCTTACCCCAAACTGTGTAGAAACAACAGGGTTATCATCTACATCCAATTTGCCTATTACGGCTTTGCCTGCATATTCGTGGTGCATTTCGGCCAAAAAAGGTTCTATCAACTTGCAAGGAGGGCACCATTTGGCGCCAAACTCTACCAGCGAAGGAACATCGGCATGCAACACCAGTTCTTCAAAGTTACTGTCGGTTATTTCAATAGCTGCCATTTATGCAGGATTATGCCAATTGGGCATCTAACTTAGCTGACAAAATGTTTTTAGGTACTGCACCTACCTGACGGTCAACCACTTCACCACCTTTAAAGTATAACAACGCAGGTATATTGCGTATGCCGTATTTAACGGTTACGTTGGGGTTGCTATCCACATCAAGTTTACCAATAATGGCTTTGCCTTCGTATTCTTTCGACATCTCTTCAACCAAAGGACCCACCATGCGGCAAGGGCCACACCATTCTGCCCAAAAATCAATCAATACAGGTTTGTCTGAGTTCAAAACAACTTCCTCAAAGTTGCTGTCGGTTATTTCAATTGCCATGTTATTATATATATGTTTTAAAAATAAGGTTCTAATCTTTCTTAGAACATTGCTATAGTTGCAAAGTTCATTCCACATCACAAAATTGAAGTATTACCCCAACGTTACCAAATCGTAGTTATGCACTTTTGGGGATTGCTATTGCATTTTTTGTTGGCTCATACTAATAAGGCAGTACACTGAATGCTGCTCTTTTGCAGCGCATATGCCCGTTATTTCGACAGGTATAAAACCTGTCGTTATTGAGAGTGTTCCCATTTATTTTACTTCTGCTGAACAAGCAATAACATTAGCCTGAATATAAAATTCAGGTCTTTTGAAGGTATTGTCCCGAATGGTTTAAAACCATTCGGGACAATATATCGAACAAGGAGCAGGCGTTATGCCCATCGTTAGAGCGACAGGTATAAAACCTGTCGCTATTGAGATAGCCGCCTTTAAACAAAAAAAGCGGAGCTCATAAGCCCCGCTTGTGTAACCTATTCCTTAAAAACCTGATTAACGAAGAAGTATGTTAAAATCCCTTCCGTTGGGCAAAGTAACTGTAGCTACTCTATCGCAAGCGCCGGTACCGTAGTTAATACTTGCACTACCGTTGCGGCTTCCTTTGCGTACATAATCAATAATACCGCTTACAATGTTGTGGCAGCTAAACTCAACACGCAACGAGGTGCGGATGGTGCAAGTAAACTCGTCGCCTTTGGGGCCAACGGTGGTTGTGCTGCCATCAATCAAATACACATCGTCCTGTAAATTACGGGGGGTATTAAAGCCGGCTATCCAAGTGCGGGTACGGCTGGCTATGTGGGTAATAGTACCCCTGCCACCTGATAGAATTACTGAACCGTTTACCGATATATTAAATGTAGGCTGACCTTGTGGGTTAGTTCCGCTGTTGGTAACGGTACGTGTCCCTTTTACTTCGTTATCATCTACAAAATAGTTATCAAAAGTAGTGGTGATAACAGTACCCAGGTCGCGGTAACGGCCGGTATAAGTAACAATTATTTTACCTCTGCGGGTTTTGTTATCGTTACATAAACAGTTAGTAGTACCGAAATCAACGGTTATTTTACGAGGGGTTGAGGTTGAATCGTGCGTAACAGTAGCACATCCTGTTTTATACGATGATAAATCACCCTCACTGGCTTCATCGGCAATATTACCCGCATCGGTATAGTTGGCTTCGCTAAGTGCCATGTGTTCGCTCATTTCTTTTTCGGTAGTATAATCTTCTTCTACCTTATCTTTTTTGCAAGATGCCAAAAAGGTTGTAGCAGCTGCGGCTACCATCATCAATACTAAACTTACTTTTTTCATATTGGCAGTTATTAGTGGTTTTATACTTTACTTTTTTACAATTATTACCCGGTGTAATTTTATAGTTTGACGGGGCAACTTTTAAATGGTTTGAATTTTTTTCCAAACTTTTTTCCAAATTTTGATGACACACATACCCATTTAAACAGACATCACTATTAATCAACACTTTGCTTTAAAAAACAACGCTTGAGTTTTTTAAACCTTTTTAGTTACACGTAATAAATAACTGCGTAAACGTTTTGTGTATCTCTAAAATTGCTTTGTTTGTAGTATGATTTCGATAACCCTGCTGATTATTATAGTTACTGCGGCACTAAGCATAATGTCCTTTGAACGTCCCGACAGGATGGATAAGATGATTTTTAATGCTTATATAATAAACCGACACAAAGAGTGGTACCGTTTCATTTCTCACGGCTTTATACACGCCGATTACCCTCACCTGATTGTGAACATGCTTACGCTTTACTTTTTTGGTGAGTTGGTTGAGAATACGTTTGTGGGTTTCTTTGGACCAATTGGTAAGCTGCTGTACATTTTTCTTTACCTATCGGGCATTGCAGTGGCATCGTTATATTCATTCAATAAACACAAAAACCATTCGTGGTATAATAGTTTGGGTGCTTCGGGCGCGGTGAGTGCGGTGCTGTATGCTGCCATTCTTATCAACCCTATGATGGGTATTTATATGTTTTTTATCCCAATACCTATACCGGGCATTATATACGGGGTGCTGTATTTGGTGTACTCATCGTACATGAGTAAACGCGCACAAGACAATATTGGCCACGATGCCCACTTTTACGGGGCAGTGTATGGCTTTTTACTACCCATTTTGTTTAAGCCTGCTTTATTGGGGCATTTTATCATGGAGATTCGTTATGCAATAGGACTTTAGTTTATTAGTATTTCAATAACTATATTGTTATACTAATTGCGTAAGACCCTATTAAAGAAATAAATTCAAATAATTTAAAACAAATTACACAATATTTAAACGAAATATCTGATTAAGATGATAACTTGCATTAGTATTAGTTAACTATCTATGTGCAAGTCTTTTACCATTAGTTTAACTCTGCTTCTCTCTATATTATGTGGTTGTTGTACCCCAGAACCATATATCCGGTCGATCAAAGTACTCAATGATGGTGACAACAGTAATCATGTAGATACCTGTATAATAGGTCAAAAGTATAATCTTGAATACGTAATTGGTAATAAAAAGACATCAAGGGGAAACGCATTAGTTTCATATTACATCAATGGAGAAAAAGAAAGCTCTGGAAATGAAGTCATTAAACCCAAAGGTAAAGATGATACTATAACTAATATGTCTTTTGACTTAAGCTCCTTTCCTGTTGGAAAATTAAGGATAAAGGTTGAAGTTAAACATAAAAACAAGATATCGAACAAAGAGATCATTGTTTTTTTGAAAGAAAAAGAAACTATAATTTCCCCTGACATAGACTCTACACCCAAAACCGTCGAGGTGCCTAAATTAATAGAAGGACCAGATCCATCAGGGAGGAGCACAATTTCTCTGATAAATATAGAATTACGATCTCAAAAGAATAGCTATCTTATTAAAAACGACCCTGTTCAGTTTGTTTTCCGCTTACAAGCAAGTAGAGATTATGACTCCATCGATAAGAATCTTGCTTTAACAATTTCTCAAATTGACAGTTCAATTATCATCACTAAATCAAACTATTTTATTGGCCATTTAGCACCGACTGAACTATTTAAAGACTCCACATTATTTTTTATTCCAAGTTCCTATCAAAATGATACTATCTGGTTTGATTTTAACCTTAGTAGTGATAACGAAATCACAAATAACTCAACCCTTAAAAGAAATCAAGCATTACGAAAACATTTCTTATTGGGTACAAGAATTGTAAACTTGAGCATCTATGAATAACTTAATAACAAAAAAAGACGTCGTTAAATCTATCTGGGCATTCATAATAGGTTTTTTTGGGTATATATTTTATAATGGCTTATTGGATAATTACCAAATAGCAAACGATAATGATTCTCTTCGACAATCTACCGATAAAATTAAGGCAAACCTTAGTTTGCGTAACGATGAGTTAAATGAATTAGGTGAAAATCTTGGATTACAGCAGGACACGATTTTTACCTTATCCACAGAAATAAAAGAATTAAGAGATAGAATAAAACAAAAAGAATCTTACATAAGTAATTATGAAGGTAAGTTATCACATATTGACGACTCTATAAAAAGTCTTGAAATAGATAAAGTAAATATTCAAGCACTAATTGACTCACAAAAAAGAAAAAACTCCTCTGTTATTGAAGAGAACTGTGTTAAAGAGATTTCATTAAAAAACACACTGGATTCATTGAAAATGATTAATAAAAATAACTTGCCTTGTATAAAATTAATAGATTAAATTATGGGGATGGATAATTTAAATTCACCGAAGTCCAACATAAGTTCTAATAACATTTATTGGGTCTTTATTATTCAAATTATTATAATCGGAACCCTATTTTATGTTCAACTATCTGTGATAACACCTTTAAAAACAAACTTAAATGATATTAAGTATAGCCTATCAGAATTATATGAAGATACGAAGAATGACATAAAAACCTTGAATATTTCAATAGAGAATTCGAGCAAGAAATTTTATAATGGGTCATTAATTATTATTGAGAAAGATGACTCTATTAGAATATATGAAGGTATCATCAGGAATTTACAAAAAAAGATTAATTCTTTAATAGAAAAAGAACAAGATTATACACCTGAACTTACTGCGCTAAATGAAACTGTCACGCTACTAAGACTTTATTATTTTAAGCTTATTGAAAACGATCGATACAAAACTGTAATAAGTGATCGTTCAAAGGAAAACTGCACAGAAAAAATCAAACGTCTACAAAATGCCATCAAAAATGAACAAACACAACAAGATCCGCTACTAGGATTTATTGATGCGTATTCTGTTCATCCTCCTGGAGACAATATAACTGAAAAAGCTATATATGGAATATCTGATCATATAGGAATCAAAGTATCAACAGAAGGATGCTTAAGGAGCAAATTATTCATTATTATTAGAAGTCCAAAAGGCAACTATATTCCTGGACAAAATACAAAGAAACGCAGAGCGAAAATAAAAATGCCCGACCAAACCAAACCAATAGATGTTTCATATGCAATTGAAATTGATTTCAAGAATGGAGATAATAGAGGCAAGTATTTTTTTAGTGCTCCGTTAGATTTTAATTCTGCTGGGACATACACAATGTATCTCGTTAACAACATTGATGGAAGAATCTTATATCAAAGAGACTTTAGACTGGACTAAAGTCTTAATATATTAATACGATTCAACAGCTATATATACATTACTGTTGCGACCTTTATCATCGGCGCAGGATATTTTTATCCGCCCTGTTTTTGGAGTAAAAAACACAGGTTGGCGTGCAGGTGTTTTCATGTAAAACTTATCATCCACATACCAGTAAATAAACTTTACATCTGTAGGAGTATGCGCACTCAGCATAATTTTTTGCGGTTCGGCGGCCTCTACTAGATATTCAGTCCCGTCAGAGGGAGAAGTGATTTGTGGCGCATTATCCCTAAACACCCGCAGGCACTGTGGGTTGTGTGGCGGAATTTTGGGATAGTTAATTTTATTTAACTCATAATAACTTACCAGCTCGGGCGCAAGGTTATCATACATTTTGCGAACAAACCCATTTGAAGGCTGGCAATTGGTGCAATAGCTGATAGTTGAATCAGCATTTACGGCTACCCACTTTTTGTGGTTGCAGGTTACCGATGGAGAAATACCCGGTATAAACACATCCTGCACTAAATCGGTGCAGTAATCAGCGGGTAAATCACCGGTTTGGCTGCATACCAAGCGTAAATCAATTTTGTTTGGGGGACTGTACCAATGAACCGACGAATTGTAATCGAGTTTATTAAATATCTCAAAAAGCAACGGAGTAGCTATATCCGCTCCTGAAAGTTCGGGTACTCCCCTGCCCGAAAAATTACCTACCCACACACCAATAGTATAACGGCGGTTATATCCCAAACTCCAAGCATCACGACGGCCGTAGCTGGTACCCGTTTTCCACGCAATTTTGGGTAAGTGAGGGCTGCTTTGGAAATTGTTAGGCAAATCGGGTCGGGTAATTTGGGTAAGCACATTGGTTACCATGTAAGCTGCCTCGGGCGAAACCACAGGAACTTTCAGCGCTACAGTATCGCTTGCCATGTAATTAAGCGGCGAATACACCCCATAATTAGCAAAGGCACTGTACAGTGCGGCCATTTCCTCCAGCTTCACCCCGCAACCGCCCAATATTAGCGACAAGCCTAAGTTTTTCTTTTGTTGTTTAATGGTGGAGAAACCCGCTTTCACTAATTGCTTGCTAAAATCATCAACGGTTACTTGATCGAGCAGTTTAACAGCGGGTATGTTTAGCGAGAGTGCTAATGCTTGCCCTACGCTGATACGACCGTGAAACTTTTCATCATAGTTCTCAGGCTCATACCCCGAAATATTAAGCGGTACATCGTTCATCATGGTGCGGGGTGTAGCTACCCCTTGCTCAAACGCACGGGCATACAAAAAGGGCTTTAGGGCACTACCGGGTGACCGAACGGCCACAGCCCCGTCAACCTGTCCACCGTCCAACGGATTGTTAAAATCAGCCGAACCAACGTAGCAGATTACTTTGCGGGTGGTATTATCCACCACCATCACTGCGGCATTGTGTATCGAAAGGGTACGCAAACGGTTGATGTAATTGGCGATAATGTTTTCAACCTCTAACTGGCGGGTGTATTTTATTGCTGATTTAAGAATAGGCACGGTAGGACTTGCCTCCTTTAACCTGCGCGAAAGATGCGGAGCATAATGAGGAGCCGGTCTTCGGTGTGCATCAAAAGGCTCTACCATTGCATCGTCAATTACCTTTGCATCAAATACTCCTTCGGACTTGAAACGTTGCAACCACTTGTTGCGCTCTTTTTCAATGGCGAAATTATTTACCCCTAATGATAGGCTTACAGGTCGGTTGGGAATGATGGCCAATGCCGTAATTTCAGACACACTAAGGTGGTTGGGCATTTTACCCAAATACAGCAGAGTAGCCGATTTTACCCCCTCGATATTGCTACCGTAAGGCACAAGATTGAGGTACATCTGCAAAATCTCTTTTTTGCTATACATCCACTCTAATTGAAACGCCCTGAAAATCTCTATGATTTTATTTCCGTAAGTGCGTTTGGCAGGATACAACAGCCGTGCTACTTGCATGGTGATGGTGGACGCTCCCGATGTACGCCTGCCTTGCGTGAGGTTGTTATAAAACGCACGCCCCATGGCAAAGGGGTTTACCCCAAAGTGATAATTGAAGTACTTATCCTCTTTGTAAACAATGGCTTTTGAAAGCTCGGGGGTAATTTCGTTCAACTCGGTATAAAGCCGCCATTTTTCTTCTTTGTTCAAGTATGCCGAAAGTACTGTTCCATCATCAGCCACTACTAACTGCGAGTAATCAACGTTTACTTTAAGGGGGAAAATAACGTGTAAAGCAAAAAACACCACAAACGCAGAGGCAACTGCTATGGCTGGCCACCTAAACCAACGTTTACCCCACAGCCAAAGGGCTGCTTTTTTTAATGGACGGATAATGTTGCGAACAGAGGGCATGGCTGGTTGCACTAATAACGACTACAAAGCCAAACTTAGTTTTTAGTTTTGGTTTTATGCAATGAGTTTTTAGAAAATTTAAAGAATACTTTCCCACCCTGACTTTCTGAGCGTTGCGAAGAACCTTATACAACTGTGTTAACAAGGCGGGATAAGATGCTTCCTTCGTCAGCAGGACAGTGGCAAGTGCGGTTGCCCATCCTGAGCCTGTCGAAGGGTGCGGTGGGTGAGACACCCCCTTGTATTCCCCCTTTATAGGAGGAAGGCTTACCCGCAGCCAGTGCGGTGGTTTCCCTCCTTCGGCATGGCTTGTGGGCTGGTAAGGAGGGACTAAGGGAGGTGTGCAAACGGATTGCTTTGTCAGCCGAAGACGGCTTCCGCGCAATGACGATAGACATTCGTGTGTGGCAGTTCCCTGAGCCTGTCGAAGGGGTGCGGTGGGTGAGCCCCCCACTTGTGTTCCCCCTTTATAGGGGGAAGGCTTACCCGCTGGCCGTGTGAGTTTTTTTCCCCCCTTGTACTGGCCTTTTTTAGATGTGGATTACCAATAACTGATAACCAATAAACTAAAGAAGCGTGTTCCCGCCTTTGCTAAAGGGTATTTTACCCAAGTGGCGGTAGGCTTTTTCAGTAGCCTCACGACCACGGGGAGTGCGATGCAGGTAGCCTTCTTGTATCAAAAAGGGTTCGTACACTTCTTCTATCGTGCCGGCCTCTTCAGAAACGGCCGTAGCAATGGTAGTTAGCCCAACAGGACCTCCCTTAAACTTATCAATAATGGTAAGCAAAATACGGTTGTCCATCTCGTCAAGGCCATGGCTATCAACGTTCAACGCCGCCAAAGCCATTTGGGCAATTTCCATGGTTATTTTCCCGTCTCCTTTTATTTGGGCAAAATCTCGGGTACGGCGCAATAGCGCATTGGCAATACGGGGGGTTCCCCTGCTGCGGCGTGCTATTTCAAAAGCCGCATCGGGTTGTATGGCTGTATTTAATATTCCTGCCGAACGGATAAGGATTGACGACAACAACTTTGAGTCGTAATACTCCAAGCGGGCGGTAATACCAAAACGCGCGCGCAGCGGCGAAGTTAGCAATCCTGACCGCGTGGTCGCTCCTATCAACGTAAAGGGACTTAAACTGATTTGCACCGAGCGGGCATTAGGGCCGCTTTCCAGCATAATGTCAATTTTATAATCCTCCATTGCTGAGTATAGATACTCTTCAACAACGGGGCTCAAGCGGTGTATCTCATCAATAAAAAGTACATCCCCTTCTTCAAGGTTGGTAAGCAATCCTGCCAAATCGCCGGGTTTCTCCAATACTGGGCCTGATGTTACTTTAATTCCGGCCTCCAGCTCATTGGCTATAATGTGTGAAAGCGTAGTTTTACCCAATCCCGGAGGGCCATGCAACAGCACATGGTCAAGTGCCTCACCGCGAAGGCGGGCAGCTTGCACAAACACCTTCAGGTTTTCCATCACCTTCTCCTGTCCCGTAAAATCGTCAAAGGTTTTGGGTCGCAATACCTTCTCAATCTCTTTCTCGGCAGATGAAAGACGTTCGTCGTCGGGGTTCAGATACTCATTTCGCACAATTCAAAATTACTATTACCGTTGGATTAAACAAAGTCGTGATTGGTGGTTGGTGATTAGGGATTAGCAACTGGGGGTTAGGGAGTTTTCACTGCCAATCTATATTCTCAGCCCAATGCAATCCGTGGGGTAAATTTTTGTTAGAAAATTCTAAGTGTAGCACCCGTCTTCGGCTGCCTTCTGTTATTCTTCTTGATGAATGCATTAATAAGGGCTTCATAGCCATTACTCCCCCGCTGCTTACATTGCAAGTTATAGCTTCCTCTGTGTTTACTTCTTCCAATCTAACCACACCTTTTGAATGAGAATTGGGTATTACCCGCAACGCTCCGTTGTTCTCATTGGTTTCGTCAAGATGGATGCGTAATGTTACAATGTTCTCTAAGTATTCAAGCTGAGGTTGTACTGAATATCCGTATTCTTTGGGCAACCAATTAATAAATCCTTCAGTGGTGTTTTTGTCTGTAACAGATATTGTAATATCCTGATGCCAAGCCACAAACCAATTTGACCCTTCGGGCTTATCAAAATACACCCCCTTTATCAATGAGTACTCGGGAGCTATGCTGTTTTTAAACCGAGTAAACCCTTCCGTAAACACCAAAGGAAGCAAATCGGGGTGATTCCCAAACAAATTACGGATGGCGAATAAGTTTTTGCCATCGGGTGCATTTATTCGGTCAAAATAGGTTTGCAAGCTTCTAATCTCTTCCACGCCAAACACCTTGTCAAAAACCTCAAAGCCTTGTGTATCAAGCAACCTTGTAGCATTCATCAATACAAAGATAGGGGTTTATTGGGCGTAATGTTCCCAACCGTAAGCTACCTCTCCTACTATTCCTAATCCCCAACCACCCTCAACAGCAAAAAAACTCCTGTCACGCATTGATATTATGCCCGTTCTGCAAGTATCTTCGCGCACTTATGCAGTTAGAAAACAACCGATACACCTTGGGTGGGGTAGATTTGCTGGCGGTATGCGAGCAATATGATACACCCGTTTATGTTTACGACGCTGCGAAAATCGTTTCGCAGTTTCACAGGCTTGTTAACGCTTTTGATGGTACTAACATAAAGATAAAGTACGCCATGAAAGCCCTGAATAACATAAATGTGTTGAAGTTGTTGAAGAAGGAAGGCTGTGGCGTTGATGCCGTGTCTATACAGGAAGTATGGCTGGCTAAAAAAGCAGGTTTTGAACCCCATGAGATTTTATACTCGCCTAATTGTGTGTCTATCGAAGAGATACAAATGGCTGTAGACGAAGGCGTACGTATCAATATCGACAATATTTCTATTCTTGAACAGTTTGGTAATTTATACGGCAACACCGTTCCTGTGTGCATCCGTATCAATCCGCACATTATGGCGGGCGGAAATGCCAAAATTTCAGTAGGCCATATCGATTCTAAATTCGGTATCTCTTTTTACCAAATGCGCCACGTAGCCCGTGTGGTAAAGTTGCACAACATTAAAGTAGAAGGCTTGCATATGCACACCGGCAGCGAGTTTTTGGATGCGGGAGTGTTTTTGCAAGGTGCTGAATTGTTGTTTGAAGCAAGTGCTGATTTTCCTGATTTGGAGTTTATTGATTTTGGCAGCGGGTTTAAAGTAGCTTATAAAGAAGGCGACGTAACCACTGATATTGAGGATATTGGTAAAAAGATAACCAAACGCTTTGCTCAATTTTGCAATGAGTACGGTCGTGAGCTTGAGCTTTGGTTTGAACCGGGCAAGTTTATGGTGAGCGAATCGGGGTATTTTTTGGTGAAATCAAATGTGATTAAGCAAACCACCAGTACAGTATTTGTTGGGGTTGATAGCGGACAAAACCATTTGATACGCCCTATGTTTTACGATGCCTACCACCACATTACCAACATTAGCAACCCAAGTGGTACGCCCCGCATATACAGTGTGGTGGGCTACATTTGCGAAACGGATACGTTTGGCTGGGACCGCAAGTTAAATGAGGTGCGCGAAGGAGATATCCTTGCATTTCACAATGCGGGTGCTTATTGCTATACCATGAGTAATAACTACAACAGTCGTTTTCGTCCTGCGGAGGTGCTGATATTAGACGGAAAAGCCCACTTGATACGCCAACGTGAAAACATTGAAGATTTGATGAAAAACGTGGTGGAAGTGGAGATATAAAGTAGTTTCGAGTTTTTAGTTTCCGGTTTTTAGTTCTGAGATTGTTTATTCAATCTTTACTAAAAACCGGAAACGTAAACTTATATCTCTATCCTATGTTCGGACTATTTAACAATAAACGCCCTAAACTTACCATTACAGCTGAAGATAAAAAGTGGGTGGAGGATAATTTATTGTGGTTAGGCGAGACCTACGGATTTGAAAGAGTTCTTAAAACACCCTTCATTTATCCGCATTATGAAGAGTTTCCTTACAATAACCTGAGAAAGGAAGAGCAATTTATTCCGTTCTTCAAAAAACTCTGCGACATTTTTGGGGTAAACCCCAAGGATATTGAGGTTTTAACCTTCTGCAACGATACTACCCAGTGGGATGAAATGATTCCTAATAGCAAAAGTGCCGTCAAAACAAATAGTAAACCCCGCAAAATTACCAAGCACAAGCTATTAATTACTGATGACGATTTTGAGACGATTGAACGTACAGTTGCTGTAGTGGTTTATAATTTGGCCTTGTTCAAATTGGTTAAAGATGGCTACCATAAGAAGGGTGCTAATAATGAGGATGACAGTTTAGTTGTTTTAACAGCCCTGTTCTTTGGTTTCGGGGTGTTTTTGGCGAATGGGAATTTTCTGCAAAAAGGACGAAAAAAATCAATTATTACAACATTTCCCGAACAAGCAATAGCGTATATAAACGCACTGATATGCTACATTACCAATACCGAATTTGAAAAAGTACACAAACTGCTTAATAAAAATACCAAGCTTGCTTTTAAACAGAACTATGAGTATTTAAAAAATACTGGCGATACTGTTTTGGATAAAGCAACACTCAATGAAAACATTACCCTAAACAAGCTGTATGAGCTTATAGATAAATTAGATGCAGAAAAAGACTACAATGCCCTGATAGTTGCTTGGGATGAAGTGTTAAAAATACAAAACGAAGAATGGGAGCCGTGGAATAATCTCGGATACGCAAAGTTAATGCTTGGAAGGTTTGAAGAAGCCATTAAAGACTTTACCCAAGCTCTTTATTGTGATAATTGTGCTGCTTTTCCTTTTAATAACAGAGGTTTTTGCAGGCTACAAACAGACGACTTGGTTAGTGGATACTCTGATATCGTTTCTTCTCTTAATTTTGACGATAGTAATTCATACGTCTGGAGGACATTGGGCATTTATTATTTGTTGAAGCACGAATATGCCGATGCACTTGAAAATCTGGAACAGGCTTTAACAATGGACGATAGCACTGATTTAATTCACTTCTATTTAGCAAAGGCCTATGCTGCCGTTGGTAATACCGATAAACAACAATACCATCAGCAAAAATCAATCGAGTTGAACGAAACAACAGACGAGTTTCTGAAAGCTAATAGGATTTAGTCTTTCTTACTGCCCTTCTCCATCAGCTCCCATACATCTTTGGGGGTAACACCAATGTGTGATAGTCGCAAACGTTTGCGGCACAAGAAACCTGTGGGCAACTGCTCAATATTAAACATACGGTTTAGCCTGCGGTTGCTGATTCCCATTGTGTAGGGTACTGCATCCAGCACCTTTATGGCATTAAGGGTTTTGTAATAATCGCCGTAGTTTAGGGTAACTACATTCAGGCAATTACTGTATTTGTTATGCAGTTGGCGTAAGATGGCTGTATCTTCTTCTATATTGGGATTTTCAAGGCTGTAAAAGTAAACATACAACCCCTTCTTACGGTATTTCTTAATCTTCTTAACCGTTTTAGCATCGGTTAGGTAAAACTCAAACTTGGGTATTTTTTTACCAATCCGCAGTGCCTTTCTAGATTGGGCGTTTTCATCCCAATAAAACTTCATGAACCTGCCCGCGGGATCAAGTTCGGTCACCTTATACACTTTAAAATTCCACTCAAACTCAGCATCCTTCATCCCATCCTGAAACACAAACCTATAATCGTCTATAAAAACACTATCTCCTTGTTTTGCCACATAAATGCGGTCAAACTCAGCGTTGGTGTATAATCCGTCGTAGTTTCCGTCATACAAGCCTATCCTAAAGGTGTCCGTTCCGTTTATGTAGGTAGTGCCCTTCATATTCATGCGGTTTTCCTTAAAGCTGTAGTCAATGCCTGCAAATACCTTATTGCCTTGGTTGCGTTGGTAAAACTCATCCATCAACTGACGGTATTTGGCATCCTTATCCATCGGAAAACGGCTCAATCTCACTTTATACACAGCACCATCGGCAGCAGGATTGGCAAACTCAACGTCTAAATATTCTGTAAAATAAGGAATTGATATGGCCGGACCGTCGTCGGTAAAATCAAGATTGTTATTACGGTCGACGTATAACTGGGCTATTTTATCCCAACTGCGGCGATAATTACCAATCAGCAGGGTAATATACCCCCTGTTGGTATTGGATGGCAGACCGGTGTAATAAATAAACCCATAGGCAGTATCTACACAGCCTGTCATATCGGGTAGTTTTTTCAATGTGAATTTATCAAGGGCTTTTTTTCCGGGTGCACCAAATTTTTCGTACTCTTCAATTTCAGGCGAGGTGTACCTGAATATAGGGACTATTAACTTGCCTTTGTGATAACGCTCATCATAAGCTGTTTCAGTAAAATTTACCTGCACTATGTCCTGACTGTGAAGCGCAAAAGGCAGTATTGCTGCCAGCAGTGATACGAGTTTTTTAAGCATTGCTACAAATTTATAAAAGCAAGGGGTTAGTTGGTTACTTATAAAACGGTATGCCGCCCAATTAGGTATTTCTTTAAAAAAATTTAGCTGTAAAAATACTGTTGACATAGGGCTGTCAGTTGCGGTATTGAAGTTTGTACCATCAACTAATACAAATACTATGAGTACATTAATTAATCTGATGCTGAAAGAGATGGAGCACGAAGCCGAAACAACGCGCAAAATGCTGTCAATTGTTCCTGCCGACAAGTTTGCATGGAAACCCCACCCAAAAAGTATGTCGCTGCAACAATTAGCAACGCACGTGGCTGAATTGCCCACTTGGGTTGCAATGACCATTACTACCAGCGAACTTGATTTTGCGGTTAATCCTTACCAACCTGTGCCTCTTAGCAGCACTGAAGAGCTTTTGGCCTACTTTGAGAAAAGCCTTATTGAAGGTAAAACAGAGCTTGAAAAAGCGGATGAGCAAAAATTATTAACTGAAATGTGGACACTACGTAATGGAGATGAAATTTACAATACCGACACCAAGTATGAAGTAGTACGCATGACTTTTTGCCAAATTGTTCACCACCGCGCACAATTAGGAGTGTTTTTGCGCCTGCTGAATATACCCATCCCCGGCAGCTATGGCCCAAGTGCGGATGAAATGCCTCCGATGTAATAAACTATGAAAACAAAAAAGCCCTGAAGAGTTGTGTCTTCAGGGCTTTTATCTTTATATCAGTACCATTAATAATAGAAAAATGAATAGAACCCTCGGCTACCGTTGGGGTGTATCCCCTCAATGGTTACCTGTCCTTTCACTCGTTCAAAATCTTTTATAAAAGTAGTAACATCGGTATACTCTACCTTGTTTAAGGCAACAAAGATAAACCCTTCGGGTATGCCCATATTACGGATTCGTCCGCTGCGTATGCTGCTTACCCTGTAGCCGCCTTTTACTTTGTATTTCTCACGCTCCAGTTTTGAAATAGGCTCAAAATCAGCTCCTAAAATGGTAGAGGTAATGCTCTCCTTTTTAGTAACTTCAGTATTCCCATCACGGTTCGTTAGCGTTAGTGAATATTCCTTTTCAGTCCCTTTACGGTCAACAATAAGCTTCACTTTATCACCGGGACGATGGTAGGCTATTTGCTCATCAAACTCGGCTTTGCTGTTAACTGTTTTGCCATTTACCTTCATTATCACATCTCCCTCTTTCACTCCGGCTTTGTCGGCAGGTCCGTCGGTTTGCAATACGTTCACATACACCCCGTTGTCCTGTTTCAGTTTTTCGTACAAATCACCATCTATGTCGCTTACGTCCATTCCCGTAAAGGCGCGTTGCACATCACCAAAATCAATCATATCCTTCACTATTTTGGCTACAATGTTTGATGGGATTGCAAAGCCGTATCCGTTGTATGAGCCTGTTTTACTAACAATGGCGGTGTTTATACCTACCAATTCACCCGATACGTTTACCAATGCGCCCCCGCTATTACCGGGATTAATGGCAGCATCGGTTTGTATGAACGATTCTATCGGAAACTGATTGTTTACAATATTAATATTACGGCCTTTTGCACTCACAATACCCGCAGTTACGGTACTTGTAAGGTTAAAAGGGTTACCCACTGCCACAACCCACTCTCCTGTTTTAAGGTTCTCAGAGTTTCCGAAGTTGATTTTAGGTAGATTTTTGCCTTCAATCTTCAATACGGCAAGGTCGGTACTGGGGTCGGCTCCGATTACTTTGGCTTTAAAATTACGTTTGTTGTTGTTTAACACCACTTCTATTTCATCTGCCCCGTCAATCACGTGGTTATTGGTTACAATGTAACCGTCATTACTAATTATTACCCCTGAACCTGAGCTGGATACGGGTCCCATGCTTCCGAAAGGGTCCCACCCGAACCAATCGTCCCACAAGCTGCGACGCTGATTCATGTTTGAGGTAGTTTTAATAAACACTACCGCCGGAGTAGCTACTTCACTGGCTTTTACAAAGTCGGATTGATTGAGTGCAGCACCTTTGTAGGACACTTGGGTGGCAGTATTGTCAAACCCCTCAGAAAAAGTGATTGTATCTTTCTTTTGCGTTAATGAAAAAACCCATGCACCCGCAAAACCGCTAAGCATTGCTGCCAGTGCAAAAACTGCTAACTTCTTCATACTATACTATTCCTGTATTTTGTTATCACAAATTTATAGTTACTTATCAAATTCTGCGCCGAAGCGGCACTACTGCACAAAAAAGCCCTGCGGATGCAGTTCCGCAGGGCTGTATGAAAAAATTCAGCAGAAGTTGTTAATACTTAAGTGCGTTAGGGTTTGTAACTATCTCAGCCGTAAAGCCCAATCGCAATTCAGGTGTCACAGGGTCGTTGCTCACTACTGTGATGTATTTTTCTTGCGGGCCTTCCCTACCTTCTGAGTTAAAACGTCCTCTTAATATCGTGCTTTCGCCACGCTTCAGTTCTTTCTTATCAACGGATGATACCGTGCAACCGCACAAGGTGTTCACACTACGGATAATCAGCTTTTCTTGTCCCATGTTGGTAATTGTAAACTGAAAATCAATAGAATCACCTTTTACCAGTTTACCCAAGTACATCATCTGCGCATCCACCTGTATTTTAGGAGCCTTATCCAGTTGTTTCTTCGTCATTTTAGGAAACTTCTCCTTGATAAGGATTTGAGCATAGATGGGAATGTTACTGGTAGCAGGCGAGTCTAGTGTGTTCATGTAAAACACATAGTTATGTTCGCCCCAACGGCCTGATGCTTTGGTGTCAAAT
Source organism: Bacteroidota bacterium (assembly GCA_008933805.1). NCBI lineage: Bacteria > Pseudomonadati > Bacteroidota > Bacteroidota bacterium. The sequence continues at coordinate 145,830 of WBUH01000009.1, read as the reverse complement.
TTTACTTTCATCAACGCTTCTTCTTTTGGACGAATGCGGTGACTGGGTGTTTCAAAGTTTATGTAATAAGGGGCATTGGTCATGCTGCTTATCCAAATATCTTTATCGCTTTGGTTGTATAGCTTAATTTCGGCTGAATCAATATCTCCTGAATAAGCAGTTCCAAACGACAGAAAGTTATTATTCATTCGGATTCTGCCTTGCTCTATGGGATATATGTCCCAAATTTCAATCGGACGGGGAATTACCGTGCCGCTAAACAACAACGTCATGTGTATCGGTGCTCCGTTAGTCTCAATATAAACTACTTTTTCAAACGGACCGGGCATATTTGCCGGGTTAAACTTAGCACGAACAAAGCCTGTATCACCGGGGTAAATGGTATCTTTTGTCCAATCAGGTTCGGTGCAACCGCAAGAAGGTTTCACTTCAGTAAGAAACAACGGCTTATTACCTGTGTTTACAAACAAATAATCGGTTGAAACAGGGCCGTCAACTTCTTTTATCTCACCAAAATTATGGCTGCTTTTCAAAAAGCTGGCTATGGGTTGCGCCATCAACGCCGAAAACGGTATGGCTAATAAAATAAATGCTGCTAAAAACTTCTTCATCATCCAATCTCTATCAAAAAGTATTCCCGTATGGTTTATAAGCAAGATGTGATTTTAACACATACCGTTGCTTTTTTATCGTTCAGTTTAGAACAATAGAGCCATACGCCTGTAAATCAAACTATTTCATCAATTTGCTGTAATAATAAACTCGGTACGGCGGTTTTGGCGACGACCTTCTTCGGTTTTATTGTCCGCAACGGGTTTAGCATCTCCATACCCTTTGTAAGTAAGCCTGTCGGCAACTATTCCATTGGCTACTAAGTAATCATATACCGCTTTTGCACGGTTTTGCGAAAGTGTAATGTTCTTTTGTTTATTACCAGTGTTATCTGTGTGACCACCCAGTTCAATCTTCATTTTAGGCTGTGCTTTCAATAAGGCAATCAGCTTGTTAAGCTCTGCTTTCGATTGCTCCTTCAAATCAAATTTGTCGGTATCAAAAAACACGTTTTTAAGAATCACCTTCTCTCCTACTCTTATCTTGTGCAAAGGCACGGAGATAATAAACGGCTGGTCGCTGGGAAACTCTTTCAACCCAAAGTTCTCGGAGAAAAACAAGTAGCCCTCTTTGTTTACGTTCAACATATAGTTTTTGTTGGGTTGTAACACCATCAAAAACTCACCTGTTTTTATATTACTGCGTGATGTGATAAGGGTTTTGCCGGTTTCAAGGTCTATCAACTCTGCATTGGCTTCCAGCTTAGCATTCGTTTCAGCATCATAAATCACCCCTTTTGCGTAGCTGGATGCTTCAGGACGTGCTTCGGGGTACAACTCAAACTTATAGATATCCAAACCACCATAACCTCCCGGCATATCGCTGGCAAAGTATGCCCATGTACCGCTGCGATTTACTATAAAACCTATTTCATCAGCAGGGGTATTAATGGGATAACCGATGTTGGTAGGTTTTGCCCAGTTCCCGTCTGCATCGCGTTTGGTATAAAAAATATCACCTTGCCCCAAACCCGGCCAACCGTCAGAAGAAAAATACAATGTCTTGTTGTCAGTGTGTATGAAGGGGGTGTATTCATCGCCTTCAGTGTTAATGTTTGGGCCTAAGTTCTCGGGCTCGCTAAAGCGGTTATTTTCAAAGCGTGTTACCCAAATATCCATACCGCCTAAACCACCGGGACGGTTGCTGGCAAAATAGATATTAGCCCCATCATACGACAATGAGGGTTGCGACTCCCATGCCGTAGTATTTACAGGAGCTTGCATATTTATAGGGTTCTTCCACTGGTCGCCGTCTAACCTTGAGAAGTATAAATCACAACTTCCCTTCGTATCAGGGCGGTTACAAGCGGTGTAAAATATGTATTGCCCGTCGGTTGAAATTGATACTGTACCTTCATTTTCGTAGGTATTTACAGGAGCACCCAAGTTGCGGGCTTTTTGCCACACATTGTCTTTTAGTACACTTTCGTAAAAATCCTCGCTGTAACCTTCGGCATATCGGGTAAAGTATAGTTTTTGCTCATCGGCAGTTACCCCGGGGAAATACTCCATTGCTTTGGTATTTACGTTGGGTCCCAAGTTAATGGGCTTAAACGGAACTGGGTTACTGGTACTGCTCTCCGCAAAATCACAAATGGCCAACAGGTTGGCTACTTCTTTTTTAAACTTTTCAGAGTATGGGTAGGTTTTAAAGGTCTCTAAGTTTTTACGCGCTTCGGCATATTTTTGGGCTTTTACTTGTATGCGTCCTTTCTCATAAAACGCTCGTATGTAATCCGCATTTATCAATAACACTTTATCAAACGCTTGTTCAGCCTCCGTATATTTTAGCAGTGCTGCCAATATATCACCCTTCAGCATCCACGCATCAATAAACTTTTCGTCTTTTTCAAGGGCTTTGTTAACTGTTCCCAGAGCCATTTCAAATTGTCCGGCCTTAAACTGATTAATGGCTTGGTCCTTAAGTTCTTTTGCTTTTTTGTTTTTTGTACCCGAATCGGGCAAGGGCTGTGCTTGGGCTGCACACGAGAAAAAGAAAAAGGCAACCAGCGTAAACAGTATTTTGTAGGGTGTTTGTAACATCAGTATTTTAAACTCTTTTCAGTAACTATAACGATAAGAGTGCCAAAATAGTGATTTTTTAGTTGTCAGTTTTTTGTTTACCGTTTTCAGTTGGTATTTATTGCAATAACTGAAAACCAAAAACTGTACACTGAACACTAAGGAATATTCATGTATTTATGGGTTTGCAGCGATATACGCCACTGCGGATTGGCCTTTACATACTCAATAATCAAAGGCAGCATTTGAGCACTTTTATCCCACTCAGGTTGCAGATACAATTTACACGAGGAGTTTACCAATTGCTCGTATTGTTGGGCAAACTCAAAATCGTGTTTGTTATAAACGATTACTTTCAGCTCGTTGGCTTTATCAAGAATTGAGGGGTGTGGTTCTTTGAATTTTTTGGGTGAAAAGGTAACCCAGTCCCACTGCCCACTATACGGGTGTGCCCCCGATGTTTCAATGTGTGTTTTTATTCCTTTGGCTTGTAGTGCTTGGGTAAGCGCATCCAAGTTGTGCATCAAAGGCTCGCCGCCTGTTATCACAACAGTTATAGCGTTTGCTTCAACAGGCCAACTTATGATTTCTTCAATAGAATATTTCGGGTGAAGTTCAGCATCCCAGCTTTCTTTCACATCGCACCAAAAACAACCCACATCGCAGCCGCCTAAACGAATGAAATAGGCTGCTACTCCGCTGTGTGCACCTTCTCCCTGTATGGTGTAAAAATGCTCCATTACGGGCAATTGAACCGCCGTATGTAGCATAGTTTCCATTATGGGTTTAGGTTTTTATAAGCTTGTAAGGTGTTTTTTAATAGTCCGATACGGGTCATTAAGCCCACGCCTCCGGGAACGGGGGTGATGTATGACGATACAGGAGCCACTTCATCAAAAGCTACGTCGCCTTTTATTACATATCCACGGGGATTGGTAGCGTCGTCAACACGGGTAATACCCACATCTACCACCACAGCTCCGGGTTTTACCATGTCTGCTTTCACAAACTCGGGGCGACCAAGGGCTACTATCAGAATATCTGCTTTGCGGGTGTATTCTTCGATGTTTTGAGTTTTGCTATGGCAAACGGTTACGGTGCAATTACCGGGATATGCAGCACGAGCCATCAATGCACTCATGGGTTTGCCCACAATATCGCTGCGGCCAATTACCACACAATGTTTACCCTCGGTAGGGATTTTGTATTCTTCTAACATCAGCAACACTCCATAGGGAGTGGCAGGGTAAAAGGCATCCAGCCCTTTAAACATCAGACCTACGTTGTAGGGATGGAAACCATCCACGTCTTTTTGGTAACTGATGGTTTCAGTAACTTTTAACGGGTTGATGTGTTTGGGCAGCGGCATTTGCACAATTAACCCATCGTATTGAGGGTCGTTATTAATGCGCTCCACTTCGGCCAATAACTCATTTTCGGTTACAGTATCTTCAAAACGGATAACAGTGCTGCTCATGCCCAGTTGTTCGCAATCTTTGGCTTTGCTGGCAACGTAGGTTTCGCTGGCACCATCATGGCCAACCAATATAGCTACAAGGTGGGGGGTGCGTTTGCCTGCGGCTTTTATAGCATCCACTTCAGCCTTAATATCTTCTTTTATTTTAGCGGCTACTTTTTTTCCGTCGAGTATCTGCATCGTGTTTATTTGTTATTGGTTATCTGTTAACAGTTATTGGTTATCGGGTTGAAATGTTCAAACCCGATAACCGATAACTAATAACAATTATGCTGAGGCAACTGCTTTTTCTCGGCGTTTGCGCTCGTTTTCGTCTAATATCAATTTACGAAGGCGAATGATGCTTGGTGTTACTTCCACACATTCATCTTCTTGTATGTATTCCATTGCTTCTTCCAATGAAAACTGAACTTTTGGAGCTACACGGCTGCTATCGTCTTTACCCGAAGCACGCATGTTGGTCAACTGCTTGGCTTTAACAAGGTTTACGCCCAAATCCATCGGGCGGGTGTTTTCGCCTACAATCTGTCCTTCGTACACAGTTTCGCCCGGATCAATAAAAAACATACCGCGGTCTTGCAGTTTATCAATCGAGTATGCGGTAGCAGGCCCCCTGTCTATTGATACCAATACACCGTTGATACGGCCGGGTACCACACCTTTCCAAGGTAAATATTCACTGAAACGGTGCGCCATAATAGCTTCACCGGTGGTTGCAGTTAGCATTTGGCTACGCAAACCAATCAAACCGCGAGAAGGTATTTTAAACTCTAAGTGTTGTTGGTCGCCTTTGGTATCCATAATCAGCATTTCGCCTTTTTTCATGGTCACCATATCAATCACCTTACCGGCAAATTCCATAGGTACATCTACCACCAAAATCTCGTAAGGTTCGCATTTTACTCCGTCAATTTCCTTTACCAATACTTGCGGTTGGCCTACCATAAATTCGTAGCCTTCGCGACGCATGGTCTCAATAAGAATTGACAAGTGAAGAATACCGCGTCCGTAAACCAAAAAGCTATCGCTGCTGCCTGTTTCTTCAACACGCAATGCTAGGTTCTTTTCAGTTTCCTTCATCAAACGGTCGCGCAAGTGGCGCGAGGTAACAAACTTACCATCCTGACCGAAAAAGGGTGAGTTGTTAATCATAAACATCATGTTCATGGTTGGCTCATCCACTTTTATCATGGCAAGTGCTTCGGGGTTTTCAAAATCGGCAATGGTATCACCAATACCAAAATCTTCTAACCCTACTACTGCACAAATATCTCCGGCAAATACCTCTTCGGCTTTTTTGCGACCAAGTCCTTCAAACGTTTGTAGTTCTTTAATACGGGCTTGAATAACCTTTCCGTCAGCTTTCATCAACTTCACAGGCATTCCTTCTTTAATCATTCCCCTTGTTACTTTACCAACGGCAATACGTCCCAAGAAGCTGCTGAAATCCAACGAAGTAATTTGCATTTGCAAGGTACCATCGGCAATTTTAGGCTGCGGAACGTGCTCAAGTATAGTATCTAACAAGAACGAAATATCTTCGGTAGGAGTTTTCCAATCAGGACCAAACCAGCCTTGCTTAGAGCTACCGTAAACCGTTGGGAAGTCCAACTGCTCTTCAGAAGCATCTAATTGGAAGAATAATTCAAATACAGCTTCGTGTACTTCATCGGGGCGGCAGTTAGGTTTGTCTACTTTATTTACAACCACAATAGGGCGCAAACCCAACTGTAGTGCCTTTTGCAATACAAAACGGGTTTGGGGCATTGGGCCTTCAAAAGCATCCACCAACAGCACAACACCGTCGGCCATTTTCAATACGCGCTCTACCTCACCACCAAAATCCGCGTGACCAGGGGTGTCAATAATGTTTATTTTTACATCTTTGTAGCGCACCGATACGTTTTTTGAGAAAATGGTGATACCGCGTTCGCGCTCCAAATCATTATTATCAAGTATCAATTCTCCCTTTTCCTGATTATCACGGAACAGGTTGGCTTGGTAAAGTATTTTATCAACCAACGTAGTTTTACCGTGGTCAACGTGGGCAATAATTGCTATGTTTCTTAGATTCATTAAGAGGGGTTGAAAAATTAAAATTTCGCAAAATTAGCATAAAATAAGCACTTTTGCTGCTTTATTAAGGTTAAGTTTATGAGCAGGTACATATATATCAGCATCGTTTTAGCGTTGGTTGCCATATTGGCGGGGTGTAACGGCAATGATGCCCGCATAAAAGAATATCCAAAGAAAGTTGTGGGCAGATGGATATTGCAAAAACAAACTTCAGTGGTGAATGCATTGGAAGAAGGTGCTGAAAAAGATACGATTGTAGTACTTGAAGACAGGCAATACCGCGAATTGAGTCTTAAACCCGCTGAAATTGAGTATGGCCCTGAAGGGGCATATTTGCTGGTGTTTAAAGATTATGCCGACCAAATTAAACTGCGCAAGCCGGGTTTGTGGATGTTTAACCACGATACATTGGTATATATGCAAATGGATAGCACGGTTGAAAACAAATATGCGGCTGTGCTTACAGATACTACTATGACCCTCAAGGGGTTTATTGATTACGACGACGACGGGAAAACCGATGACGCTTACGAAGGGTTTTACCGAAAACTAATACGATAACGATACTTTGAAACTTCAGATTTATACAGATGGGTCGGCGCGGGGAAACCCGGGACCTGGCGGATACGGGGCTATTTTGGTATGGGGCAAAGTTCGTAAAGAACTATCGGCGGGTTATAAGCTTACCACCAACAACCGCATGGAGCTGATGGCTGTAATTGTGGCCATTGAAGCTCTTACCAAAGAGGGGCTGGAAATTGATATATATACCGATAGCAAATACGTATGCGATGCGGTAGAAAAAGGCTGGCTGTGGGGCTGGATTAAGAAAGGTTTTAAAGACAAAAAGAACCCCGATTTATGGATGCGTTTTGCAAACCTGTATAAGAAGCATACCATACGGTTTAACTGGGTGAAAGGCCATGCAGGCCACCCTGAAAACGAACGATGTGACCGGCTGGCCACTGAGGCAGCAGATAACAATGCTGTGTTGATAGACAAGGGGTATCTGGATGGAAAATCTTAGATTATAATGACAATAGGATACTGTTTTAATAATAAAAAAATAAAATACCTTTGCCCATGATGAAAAAAACGGCTGTTTTAGTAGTAGCGGCAGTTGCCATGTTAGCAACCGCTTGTAAGAACAACAAAGAAACCGGTAACGGTGGAAAAAGCGATAGCGGTAAAACTGCTGCGGTATCACTTACCCCTGAAGCTGAACGCGATTTAAAGATTTTTAGGAAAGCTTGGGAAATGGCTGACCCATATACTGCCATTTATGCACTTAACTCATACCTGATGGTGGATAGCACCAACCTTGGTATAAAGGATACCTTGGCTAAACTATATGTTGAGACCAACCAACCGATTGCTGCTCTTGTTATTATTAAAGATTATTTGAAACAAAAGCCTACAGACACTGCTATGCTGGTTTTGAACGTAAAACTTGCACAAGCAATGGGACAACCCGAAAAATCAGCCGATGCGAGCAAAACATTGATGAGTTTGTTCCCTGAAGAGTTGACTTATAAGCTGAATTATGCCCACTCATTGTTAATGAGCAACAGTACTGCCTTGGAAGGCGAAAAACTATTGAAAGAGATTCTTGACGACCCTCGCTCGTTACAACAAAAAACTGCTTACAATACCGTTGAAAACGGACGCCAAGTATCAAAAGAGATGAGTATAAAAGTTGGCGCACTTATGTTGTTGGGTGAAGCTTACGGGGCTAACGGCGACCTTGATAAAGGCGAACAATACTTCCGTGATGTTTTGAAAGTAGACCCTAAATTTAGCCCTGCTGCTGAAGCTATTTTACAAATCAAGAAAATGAGGCGATAAGCCCATCTAAACTATACGAAAACAGCCCGAAAGTGTAATGCTTTCGGGCTGTTTTGTTTTATAAATGTTTCATCAGTTTTAGAGATGAGATGCTGAAACGAGTTCAGCATGACGGGAGGCAACGGCTGCCAGTCATACCGAACTTGTTTCGGTATCGTATTAATCATTAACGGTTAACACAGAAAAGATGCCGAAACGAGTTCAGCTTGACCTCTATCCTCTCGGCTTCCAAGGGATTTCCTGCGCACCTGTTTTGTGGGCTATATACCTGCCCAATACAAACAGGTAATCGGATAGGCGGTTAATGTATTTTAACGCATCAGGGTTCACTACTTCGGTTTCAGCCAAATGTGTAATTAAACGTTCGGTACGACGGCATACGCAACGCGCCACATGGCAATTAGCCACAACGGTTGAACCACCGGGTAAAATAAAATTTTTCAGCGGGGGCAATTGTTTGTCCATTGCATCCATTTCGGTTTCTAATGTTTCTACCTCGCCAACTTCAAAATCAGGTAGTTTCACGTTGGTTTTTGCAGGGTCGGTAGCTAAGTGTGAGCCTATGGTAAACAAATTGTTCTGCACCGCATCCAGCACAGTTTGCACACCCTCTTCATCAAAACCGGCACGCACCACTCCTATCCACGAGTTCAATTCATCCACAGTTCCGTAGCACTCAATACGCAAATGGTGCTTAGGTACACGCGTGCCGCCCAAAAGACTGGTCTCTCCGGCATCACCGGTACGGGTATATATTTTCATACGCTTTATTTAACGTTACTTTTCTTTAAATGCTTCATTATGGTTAGCAGCCCATCGTTCGTGCCCTTATAAAAATCTCCTTGAGCATAATTGGGTAAAAACACTGTATCCACAATTTGCTGGGTTTGCTCATCGCTCAATACCATCTCAATACCTTCTGCATTTTGTATGTACATCTGTTCCCAACCTTTAGCTATCCCAATCAAAATGCCGTTATTCTTACCTTTCTTTCCTACCCCCCACTTATTGGCCAATGCAAACGTTGCAGCATATAAATCGGTCATTTCAGCCCCTACCATACTTGTATCAAGCGTTACTACAGCAATTTCTACAGTTGTTTCTTTTTCAAAATCATCAATCAGTTTGTGTAGTTTTTTTGCTTCGTCGGCAGTAAAAATCTTATCGTAATCATTTACCCAACCTGTAGGTACTAGTTCTGATACTTTACCCGTATCAATTACACGAAGTGTGTTTGAATTCTCAAGCGAAGTCGCTGTGTTTTCGGTTACTTCTTCCACCTTAACTTTTTCGGGCTGGCAGCTAACAGCCAAAGCCAGTATAGCCAATACTAGTATTATGTATGCGTGTTTCATGCTTCTATCCGCAAATCTATCAAACAAAATATGTTTATTTTGTAGTTGATAGTGTATGACGGCTAAAAAGAACAACAAAACGGCATTAATAAAGCAGGTAATTTTATACGGAGTGCTTTTGGGTGTTGTGGCTGCCGCTATGGAACTGCTGAAATTTAATCTGATTGTTGTTGAGAATACTTTTGAAGTTTATGCTTTGCTGGTTGCATTGTTGTTTGGCGGCGTTGGTATTTGGGTGGGAATAAAGCTATTTACCAAAAACAAACAACTTATTGTTGTTGAGGGTAGTGGCACACCGGGATTGGTGGATGAAGAGAAAATTAAGGAACTGGGTATAAGCAAGCGTGAACATGAAGTACTTGAGTTGATTGCCCGCGGGCATACCAACCAAGAGGTTGCGGAGTTATTGTTTGTATCGCCTAATACGGTAAAAACCCACCTTGCCAATATTTTTGCAAAGCTGGATGTGAACCGCCGCACACAGGCCATCCAACGTGCAAAAGACCTGAATATTTTGCCTTGAGCATTCTGATACATTTGTATGAAAAGCCTTATAAACACTAAAAATCACCCATACGGGTGATGCATGATAGGTGTACTTTAAAGTTGATTTGCTGCCAATAAACCAATAAAACATTCGTATGAAAAATGTACTTATCCGCTACAGCATTATCTCAAGTATTATAGTTTGTGTACTAATGCTCTTTTCTTTCCCGATGATGAAAAATCCTGAGAACTATTCTCTGGCTGAAATTTTCGGATTCACTTCCATTTTGCTGTCTTTATCAACCATATTTATTGCTGTAAAAACCTATCGTGATAAATACAACAACGGCAAGGTGAATTTTGGGAAAGCGTTTTTAATCGGGCTATACATTACATTGATTGCAGGCGCAATGTATGCACTCACGTTTACGGTATATAACTCAGTAAGCGGAAATCCTTTTGGAAGTTTTTACCGCGATTACAGTATGAGCGAAATTGATAAACTAAACCTTGAACCATTGCAAAAGCAGGCCAAAATTGCTGAACTTGATAAAAACATTTCGATGTTTGGCAACCCCATGGTAATGTTTTTAATGGGTATGTTTGTTGAGTATGTTCCGATGGGCTTAATTGTGTCGTTGATTTCAGCAGGTGTAATGCGAAGGAAGTAACAATCTTAATAGAAAATACAAATAGCGCGGGGCATTTGCCTTGCGCTATTCTATTTTTTTAGAGTATGTGTAAGCATCCAACAAGGGAGTACCCGGGGTGCGGTTTACGGCACGACTGATGGGCAGCCCTTTATCTCCGTAAGCAATGGTAGTATCACTAAAAACTTCCTCAAATTTCAAATCGCCGTTCTCGTAGTAATACTCTACTTCCTTTACTGAATGAGTAAGCAGGTTACCCGTAGTTTCATCATACGTTAGCGTATGGGTAGTTACCATTTTTGCCTGCGTTGAACTGAATGTGTGAACAAATTTTGTTATCACTGCGCTTACCAATTGCTTTTTAGCGTTGTAGGTATAAGCGGCTGTTTCATCCCACAGCTTACCCGATGTTTTATCGCTTACAGCGTGGCGGTAACCGGCCAAATTATCAAAACGGTCGTACTTGTATAGGGTAGAATCAAAATGGTAAATGGTTTTAGAAAAGCCTGTATGTTTTTTAATCTTTATGTTCTTCTCGGGCAACCCGTTCTTATAAAACGACAAGTACTGTGATGCCGTGTCAGTTTCGGATGCAAGCACATATTTAACAGTATCCCACTGCCATGCAGGGTCGGTAATGGTAATTTTTTTATACCCCTTTTTTCGGTCGGGTACCAACTCCATGCTATACTCTTTCTTGTCTTTGTTGTAAACAAATTTTAGCACCTTGCCCCTACGGTCGTACTCATACTTGTAATACGTTTGGACTTTGCCCTTTTCGGTCAGGTAATATACCAGCTTTCCTTTATCGTCATATTTAAGAGTGCTTGCTCCTATTTTCTTCTGCTCACCGTCCTCCTCGTCCTCTTCAAAGGCAACAATTTTAAGCAGCTTATACCCTTCCTTTTTCAATAAGGCTTCTTTGCTGTTATCAGGGTTTGTGGCAGCTTTCCAAAAGTTATAGGTATCGTCAAACTGTGCGTTTGCAACCCCAAAAGCCAATACAAATACTCCTAATAATATAATATGTGTCTTCATGCTACCCCTTAGCCAATCAGCACAAATTAGCAAAAAGTTGGCAGTACGCCCAAAAAACCTATGCAGGAAAGTATAAAAATTACTTGGTATAAGTGTACACCCGCTGAGTTACCACACCCGGGTTGACACTGCGTGAAGCTCCAATCAACAGACCCTCAGGTGAGTATGTATAACCTTCGTCGATAAAGTTAGTATCAGTGTTTATTGAGCCACCGTATCTGTAGTTTTTCTTACTTACATATGAATGGGTAACCACCCTGCCACTCTTGGCTGAAACGGCATAAGTGTATTCCTCTTCCAATTCAGGCAGCCACTTTCCGGTTTTTTCATCCACCAGATTTGACTCTGACGAGTAATGCTTTACTATAGCTTTGGTTAACACCCCTTTTTTATTGTAGGTGTATTCTCCTGTAGAAACAGCAATTGTATCGCCAAACTTATTCAACTCAATAAATTTAAAACTACTCAAATTGCCTTTCTTATCGTAGGTATAGTAAGTAGTGTCGCTATAAAAGAATCCCTTAGCATAGTTTGCCTCCCTATGTACTCTTACATGCTTTTCTAGTTTACCTTCTTTGTTAAAGTAGTGGTATTGGGTATCCAGCGGGCTTACTGATGTAAAAAGGTTTTTAACAGCATCCCAGCGGTTTTTAATGGTATCCCTGTGTTTAATTTTAATGCCCTTTTTATCGTATTCAAAATCAATCCAAAAACCGGGTGCGCTGGTGTATTTAGTTACCCTGCCTTTTTTATCGTAAGCATACTCGGTATATCTGTTGCCTCCGTCCGTTTCTGAAATGTATGCAACACGTCCATCAGCATCGTAACGGTTAAAAAGTACGTTTTGGAGGGTTTCTGCTGTATCATCAGCATCGGGCTCGTAACTCACCACATTAACACTTTTAAGCCCCGCTTTTTTAATTGCCTTCGCATTATCGTTATTGGGATTCATTGCTGTATTCCAAAACGTATAATTAATATCATACTGCGCATTAGCAGCAACAACAAAAAGGAGTAAGGTACTAAATAGCGTAAGTTTTTTCATGTGAAGTGTGTTTACACGCAAAGAAAAGAAAAAATTGGCGGTAACAGCAAGTTAAAGAATTGCTAAAAACAGGCTTGTAAAATTTACCTAACTTCGCGCCCATGCGTTACTGCAATAACATACTTGAAACCATAGGCAATACCCCTATGGTAAAAATAAACAACATTACGAAAGACATTCCCGCCCTTGTGCTGGCTAAGGTTGAAACGTTTAACCCCGGTAACAGTATCAAAGACCGTATGGCGGTGAAAATGATTGAAGATGCCGAAAAAAGCGGCGTATTAAAGCCCGGCGGTACCATAATAGAAGGCACCAGCGGAAATACAGGGATGGGGCTTGCTATTGCTGCTGTAATAAAAGGCTACAAGTGTATTTTTACTACTACTGATAAACAATCGAAAGAAAAAATAGATGCCTTGAAGGCGTTGGGTGCTGAGGTGATTGTATGCCCTACAGACGTTGACCCCGAAGACCCCCGCTCGTATTACTCGGTATCGAGCCGATTGGTGAATGATATTCCTAACTCTTGGAAACCTAACCAATACGATAATCCATCGAACGCAAAGGCACACTACGAGCAAACAGGCCCTGAAATTTGGGAGCAAACCGGAGGTAAAATTACTCACCTTGTGGTGGGTGTTGGTACCGGAGGTACTATCAGCGGTACTGCTAAGTACCTGAAAGAAAAGAATCCTAACATACAGATATTGGGTATTGATACTTACGGTAGTGTGTTTAAGAAATATAAGGAAACCGGCATTTTTGATAAGGACGAGATATACCCATACATTACTGAAGGTATTGGCGAGGATTTTCTACCTGAAAACGTTGATTTTAGCCTGATTGACCATTTTGAAAAGGTTACCGATAAAGATGCTGCCATTTTTACCCGCCGCATAGCCCGCGAAGAAGGTATTATGGCCGGAAACAGTGCCGGTTCTGCAATGGCAGGTATCGTGCAGATGAAAGACCGTTTTAAAGAGGGTGATGTAGTAGTGGTGATTTTCCACGACCACGGTATCCGTTATTTGGGCAAAATGTTTAATGATGATTGGATGCGCGACAGGGGCTTTATGCAAGAGAAAAACCCTAAAGCCATTAACCTGATTGAAAGCCACCAAAACCTAAAACTGGTTACTATTGAAGCCGAAGCAAGTGTTGAGGACGCGTTGAAGCTGATGCAGAAATACGATATATCACAAATACCTGTGGTACGCGGCAGTGAGTTTGTAGGCTCGCTGAATGATAACAACCTATATGCCCGCTTGATTGATGCTCCTGAGTTGAAGCACGTGAAGATTGAAGAGGTAATGCAGCCTTCTTTCCCGTTTGTTGACCCTCAAGCAAGGCTTGAAGAAGTATCAAAACGTATCACGCGCGAAAACAGTGCTGTGCTGGTACGCGATTGGGGCGGCAATATTCACATCATCACCAAGTATGATGTGATACAAGCTATATCTTAAAACACAACTGCCTGCCCTATGGCGGGTAGTTGTAATTCACCATTTATTATTCCATCCGTTTTCAGGCGGTTCAATATCCTTACGGGTTCACCGTATGGCTCGTCCGATAGGTCAAACGTGCCGTAGTGCATGGGTAGCATTGTTTTTGCGCGGGTTTCATTAAAGGCCGTAACAGCATCCTCGGGGCTCATGTGCACCGGCTCCATAAACCAACGCGGCGAGTATGCCCCACATCCTAAAATACTAACATCAATATCAGGGAATAGTTGGCCTACTTGTTTAAAATGGCTACCGTAGCCTGAATCGCCCCCAAAATAAATGGTTTTACCACCCCCACGTATTACAAAAGCGCCCCACAACGAAAGATTGGTATCATTGAACTCTCTGCGTGCCCAATGGCGCGTAGGCAAATAAAACACCTCTACTCCTTCGGTTTTGTATTGCTGGTGCCATCCGGCCGGCTCCACATTTTTAACCACCCACTCTTTAAGCAAGGTCTCAAGTACTAAACCTGTTAATACTTTAGCTTTTGGATTGAGCTTTGACACCAACTTCAAACTGGCTTTATCACAATGGTCGCGGTGGTCGTGTGAGAGTAAAATGTAATCGATACCCTTTAGTAAATTAGGGTCAAACGGAAATGGACTCAACCTGCCTATTAATGGTAGCTTACCAAAAATTGGGTCGGTGATAATGGAAACCCCGTTAATGCGAATGAAAAATGTAGCGTGCCCCAACCACACCACCATGTTTTCATTGGTGGTTAAAAATGAAGGTGAAGCGATTACTTGGGGTAACAATTTATCGCTCTTTTTTTCATCTTTCTGTGGGTTTTTACCCAATTTCCATTTCAACAAATCATTGAAGCTGGGCCAAAACGGATGTTCAATGTTCTGAAAACCACGTTTTCCAAAAGGCGTACCTTGCCACTCATCAGCAGGCAGTATAGTATGCAAATCAGGATTTGCAAGATGTTTTATTACACTCATTTTTTGCTTAAAACCTTACCCCCACATTAAAACCAAGCACTCCGTCGGGTTCAACAAGGCTTTCACCATTATTGCGATCCGTTAAGTTTGCAATACCCAGCCCACCTACAAAACTCATATAAAAACTTTTAGTAGGTTGCACGTAAAAGCCGTTATTAAATATTATACTCACGGCATTGTACTCTGATTTAGGTTCACCAAAAAAGCTGAAAAAATTCTCTTCCCATTTACCCAAACGCAAAGCAGGTCCTAAAAAATATTTAACCTTGCCGTGTCCCGCAGGATAAAAATTAAAATCTAACCCTGCTGTAAATTTTCTATCGTACCCAAGCACGTCGTTTTCAATATCGGGTATATGGTAGTTTACACTAATCTTAAGCCCAAAAATACCTGCCCTATCAAAAATCCGTTCATAGCCCACGTTAGCATTCCCTATAAAAAAGTTCATATAATTAAGGCTGAGTATACTTCTACCCAACGATTTGGCATACTCTTTCTTCTTTTCCTCTTCTGTTTTCACAGGTGGCGGAGTAGGCGGGGCTTCAATCACCTCTACTTCACCGTCCTCATGCTCAATCAGCACCACATCAGCTTTGTTGATGCGGTATGTGGGGCCGTTCTGCCGTTTAAACTTCTTGTATATAATTTCTATGGGTGTAATCTCTAATATCTTTACGGTGTCTTTCCCGCCGTCGCGCTTAAATATTATTTCCTGCGCGTTTGCGGCAATTGCAATTGCACCAAAAACAAATAGGAGTAAAATCTTAGTCATATGCATACTTATATATTCTTAAAACCTGTACCCTAAATTAATTCCTATCATACCGTCAATTTGATTAAACTTTCTTGAAAACTGAGTACCTGCCTGATAGTTTACATACCTAAACCTAGCCATACCTACAGCGGCATTAAATGTAAAGTTAAAGTTTGATGATGCATTTACTGAAATACCGTTATTAAAGAATAGCGATAAATAATCAAACTCCGCAGGATAATTATAATACTTTTTAGCAATACCGTCCCAATACACATTATCATAAACACTTAGCATACCAAAGCGTAATGCAGGGCCTATGAAATACTTAATTCTCCCCTGCCCTGACGGATAAAAATTAACGTCTCCGCCCATTGTAAACCTGCGGCGGTAGGTAATAATATTAGGGTCGTTTTCACCCTTCAAAATGCTGCCGTTAAGGGTAAATTTAAAGCCTACATTACCGTCTTTGGTTATACGTTCATAAAACAGATTAATATTACCATTAATGGTATTCAGTATGTTAATCCCTATAATGTTTTTACCCAACGATGCTATGTATTCAGGGTCGTCTTCATATTTCTTTTTAGTTACAAAACGCGGCCCCAACACATCCCCTTCTTTAACTTCGGGGCTAGGCTTTGTTTCTTTTATCACCTCTATCCTGCCATCGGCAAATTGCACCAGCAGTACCTCGCTCAATGGCAAGCGATACAAAGGCCCCTCAAGCTCATTATACTTTTTATATTCAACCGATGTAGCGGTTATTTCTTGCACAGATACGGTGTCTTTTTTACCATTTTTCAAGTAGAGAATATCCTGACTAAATGCAGGAATAGAAAATAGTAATGCGATAATAATAAGGTACAGTTGGTTTGCTTTCATAGTTGTTTATATACAGTTTTTTAGAACCTTACCCCCAAATTTAATGTAAGATAACCATACGGAAACACATTTGATTTATAAATACCGGGACCCAAACCAATTTGAGTTCCTATGTAAAACGAATTTCCGGCATTAAACACAAATCCGTTATTAAATAGTATTGACACGAAAGGTCTTGCAGGATCAATCCCGTTTTCATGATAATCAACATAGCCGTAGCGTATTGCAGGGCCATAAAGATATGTTACCCATTTTTGTGCGGCAGGATAAAAATTTACATCAAACCCAAGCAATTGCATAGATACATCAGTGTCTTCACTCAATATACTGCCTAAAAAAGATACCTTATATCCTATTCTCCCTTCATTACGCAAGCTCTCGTACCCTAATTGAACATTGCCCAGTATCATACTGAAGATATTTGCCGTAATAATATTACGCCCCATGGGCAGTAGGTATGGTTTGGGCTTTTTATTTCCGTTTGAACCTGTGCTGTCCAGCACTTCAATTTTTCCGTCCTCAAATTTTATAAACAAAAGCGCCGACTTTAATACAACATAAAGCGGTCCGTTAAGCCTTTTGTATTTCTTAAAAGAGATGGTTTCTGTATCCCGTTCAACAATTTTAACCGTGTCGTTGTTACCGTTTTTATAAAAGATAATATCCTGCCCGCTTGCCTTTCCTATGGCTACTAACACAAACAATACACATACTAATAGTTTCTGTTTTATCATAGGCATTAGTTCCAATGCACATCTTCGGGGTAATTTGCCAACTGGCGGTAATTCCCCCCAAGACGCATCACTGTTTTGCGCCAAAATTCGTTGTCGCTTTCAGCATCAAACAACAAGCTTTCAACCCCATTGGCTACTATCCATGCTTTTTCTTCAATCTCCATTTCAAGCTGCCCCATGGCCCAACCGCTATAACCCATAAAAAACCGTATTTCGCTTTCGTCTACATAGTTTTTACGTATCAAATCAGCCAATTGTCCTGCGTTACCTCCCCACCACAAATTGGGGCCAATTTGCATTGAGTCATCAATTTTATTACCCAGTTTATGCACAAAGTGTAATGTATCAGGCTGCACAGGGCCGCCCAAATACACACGTGGCGCAAAGCCGTAATCATTTGCAAACTCAGGCATCAAATCATCTACCGTAAAGTCTGACGGACGGTTAAGAATAAACCCAACCACACCCTCTGCCTCGTAGGCGGTAATAAGCACTACGCTGCGTTTAAAATTATCATCGCCCAAAAAAGGTTCGGCAATTAATACCTTACCGGCCCCCGGCGATACCAGTTTATACTCTATCATACCTTTAGACTATTTAACGTCGTAAACCTGCTGCATGTTATAAAAAAACTTTTGTTTCTTTTACACTGTTCGTACACTTTTCGGTAAAAAAACAAATGGCAGCATTTAAGTAAAAGAGTACAACTTTTAAGCCGTCGTTGCATGCTTTTCGGTTCATTTTGCTTTTTATGCACTTCATCGTATAAAATCAATCGTTTAACGCCTATTTTTTAGGGTCGGAAAAAAATCAATATACTTTTGCCTAACCATTAATTAACCCCCTGAACCGTGGACTATACTGACCAAATGGGGCGCACAGTTTCCCTACCTAAAAGGCCCCTGCGCATCATATCAACAGTGCCCAGCCAAACAGAATTACTGTTTCATTTAGGACTTGAAAAAGAAGTTGTTGGCATTACTTGGTTTTGTATCCACCCCTCTGACCATTTCAGGGCTAAAACTAAAATCGGAGGCACTAAAAAGCTGAATTTTGAACAAATAGCGTTGCTTACACCCGACCTTATTATTGCCAATAAAGAGGAGAACGACCGGGCGCAGTTAGAAGAACTGGCCAAACTTTACCCCGTTTGGATTAGTGATATTGAAAACCTTGATGATGCGTTGATGATGATTGAAATGGTGGGCGAAATAACCGAAACGGGTGAACAGGCGCATGAACTATGCGGTAGTATAATTGATGCTTTTGCACAACTTCCCGCGGCTGAGTATAATCGTCGTGCGGCTTACCTTATTTGGCGCAACCCTTGGATGGGCGCAGGTAACAGTACATTTATACATAACATGCTTGATTTGTGCGGATATAATAATGTGTTGCACAGCTTTGCCACGGCTACCTATAATCCTGAAACCGATAGTATGCGCTACCCCCGCGTTGAACTTGAGGAGTTGAAAGAACTGGCTCCTGAAGTGGTATTGTTATCATCAGAGCCGTTTCCGTTTAAAGAAAAACACATCGAAGAAATAAAACAGGTACTGCCCTTGGCCGAAATAAAACTTGTAGATGGAGAAATGTTCAGTTGGTACGGCAGCCGCTTGCTAAACAGCCCTGATTATTTTGCCTCATTAATGCAGTCGCAACCTGCTTTGGCTATGGCCTGATAATCTCTTTACGCTTGCCCGACTTTGTTTTGTTTATATCTTTTTGTATCTTGTAAAAAAAGGTTTTTGCAATTTTTTTAAAATTTGTAGACTTGGTGCAATACTTTTAGAGCCTAAAACGGGTTCTGATTGTTACAAATACAAAGTAAACACGAATGGTTGATAAGGGGTTGTGGTTTTCACCTGAAATTATAGATGGGGCACCTGATGCTTATGCCGCGATTGATGAAAACGGCACAATCGTCATTTTTAATGGCCTTGCACGAAAAATTTTAGGCTGTAGTAAAGAAGATGTGATTGGCAAAAACCTCGGGGCATTCCTACCTGTACGCTATAAGCAAACTTACCAGAACTTTCTTACCCACTTCTTTTCATTAGACTTTAGCAAAGAGGCTGTTACCTATAAACGCCGTATATACGGACTTAATAAAACAGGCGAAGAGATTATTGTTGAAGTTAATATGGTAGGTCTTGATACCTCCCAAGGTCGAATTGCGGTAGGACGAATTACAGACTTATCAGAAGAAATAAAAAACAAAAGTGCGCTGAAGGAAAGCGAAGAACAATATCGCTTGCTGGTAGAAGGCAGCCAAGAGTTGATACAAAGCGTTGATTCTGACGGAAAGATTTTGTTTGTAAACAATACTTGGAAGAAAACGCTTGGCTATACAGATGAAGACATTAAAGACATGAATGTTTTTGATGTAATAGCCGAAGAAAGCCACCAGCACTGCATGAATGAATTTGAGCGGCTGAGAAAGGGCGAAGCAGTAAACGATACCGAGCTTGTTTTTATAGCAAAAAACGGAAAACGTATATATGCCGATGGAAACTCGATACCACGCTTTGTAAAAGGTAAAATGGTTAGTTCTCAGGGTTTTTTTAGGGATATTACCGAGCGGACACTGGCTAATATTGAGCTTGAAAAATCAAAAGCAACTATTGATTCTTTGTTTCAAAGCTCAAACATTGGTTACCTGTTCATGGATACCACGTTTACCATTCTATCCTTTAATACAATAATGTCGGCTTGGGTGCTGTATGAAACAGGAAACAAACTGAAACAAGGCTTAAAATACCCCGATTTATTGCTTGGTGAACGGCAACAAAGAGCAAGAAATGCTTTTGAACGCGCCCTAACCGGACAACGAATAGAGTACGAGGCTCCGGGAGATACTTTTGAAAACAAAGAAACACTTTGGTTTTACATCAGTATAAACCCCGTGCGGCACAGCGGCAGTAATATTATTGGAATTAGCGTAACCTGCATTGATATTACCGAACGTAAACAAGCTGAACTTGAATTGCAACAGATTGCCAACGAGATTATCCAACGTAATAAAGACCTTGAGCAATTTGCGTATATCGTATCGCACAACTTGCGCTCTCCCCTATCAAATATCATGGGGGCTGCCAATGTGATGCAATACGAAGACATTACTGATAATGATAAGCTGCGCTTACTGCAAGGCATTTACACATCTACCAGAAAGCTGGATGATGTAGTAGTTGACCTGAACAAGATTTTGCAAGTAAGTCGCAACATTAGCGAAAACAGACAAAACGTAATATTATCAACAATGATTGATGATATTAAAGCAAGTATCAATCATTTAGTTGAAGCTGAAAATGCACAAATAACTACTGATTTTACAAAAGGCAATGTGCTGTTTACCCTAAAAAGCTATCTGCATAGCATTTTCATCAACCTTATCACAAACAGTATTAAATACCGTCGCCTTAATGTAGCTCCCGTTATAACCATAAAAAGTAACCAAGTTGACAAACGCTTTGAGATTATTTTTACCGATAACGGAATTGGTATTGATACCGATAAGTATAAAGACCGGATTTTCGGGTTATACAGGCGTTTTCATGAAACCGCAGAAGGCAAAGGTTTGGGCTTGTTTATGGTGAAAACACAAGTGGAGGCTCTTGGCGGAAAAATTACCATTGAAAGCGAGGTAAACAAAGGCACTACGTTTACCATAGTGTTTGAGCAATAAGCCGATACAACTCTTTCACAATTTGCTACACTTGGCAAAGTATGTTCAAAAAACCTGTTAGCAGTAAGTTAACATTTGCCCTTTACCCCTATCTTTGCACCTTCTTTTTTTAGCCATGACAGAAAAAATCCTCATCCTTGATTTTGGTTCACAATACACCCAACTGATTGCGCGCCGTGTGCGTGAATTGAATGTGTATTCTGAAATACACCCTTTTAATCACATACCTGAAATTGATAGCACCGTAAAAGGTATTATCCTTTCGGGCAGCCCGTTTTCAGTGCGTGATAACGCTTCACCCCGTGTGGATTTAGACATGCTTACTGCCAATGTGCCCCTTTTGGGTATTTGCTACGGTGCTCAATTGCTTGCCCATGAAAAGGGCGGCGATGTGCAACCCAGTAACCACCGCGAATACGGACGTGCACATCTGCAATTTGCTGAAAAAAACCCATTGTTTGACGGAATGGATAACGGCAGTGTGGTTTGGATGAGCCATGCCGATACAATTACAGCCCCCCCTAAAGACGCAGTTCTTATTGCTAATACCGATAGCATACCCGTTGCTGCCTACCAATTAAAAGACAAACAGGTGTGGGGTATTCAGTTTCACCCTGAAGTAACCCACTCTGAGCAAGGCAAAGTATTGTTAACCAATTTTGTACACAAGATTTGCGGTTGCAAAGACGATTGGACGCCTACCCATTTTATCGAAACTACGGTAAATGATATCCGTCAAATAGTTGGTGATGATAAAGTGATTTTAGGTTTATCAGGCGGTGTGGATAGTACTGTGGCTGCGGTGTTGATTGAAGAGGCTATTGGCAACCAATTGCAATGTATTTTCATTGATAACGGATTGCTGCGCAAAGATGAGTTTGAAAGCGTGCTTGAGGCTTACAAAGGCATGGGACTGAACGTAAAAGGTGTGCGTGCGGGTGATTTGTTTTTGAATGAACTTGATGGCATTAGCGAACCTGAAAAGAAACGCAAAACCATAGGCAAAGTGTTTGTGGATGTGTTTGATGATGAAGCCCAAAAAATTGACGGTGCCCGCTGGCTGGCACAAGGTACCATATACCCCGATGTGATTGAAAGCGTATCAGTAAAAGGTCCTTCGGCTACCATTAAAAGCCACCACAACGTGGGCGGTTTGCCTGAGAAAATGAACCTAAAGATTTTAGAACCCCTTCGCAGCTTGTTTAAAGATGAAGTGCGTAAGGTGGGTTATGCTTTAGGTATTGACAAGAATATACTTGAACGCCACCCCTTCCCCGGACCGGGCTTGGCCATTCGTATTTTGGGCGAAATTACCCCTGATAAAGTACGCATTACCCAAGAGGCCGATGCCATATTCATTAATGAATTGAAAGCGAGCGGCTGGTATGAAAAAGTATGGCAAGCAGGCGCTATTTTCTTGCCCGTTAACTCAGTAGGTGTAATGGGCGACGAGCGTACCTACGAAAATGTTATTTGCCTTCGTGCTGTTATCAGTCTTGATGGTATGACTGCCGATTGGAGCCACCTACCATACGAGGTATTGGGTCGCGTGAGTAACAACATCATTAACCGTGTAAAAGGTATTAACCGCGTTGTATATGATATAAGCAGCAAACCTCCTGCTACTATTGAGTGGGAATAATAGCCGCATTGATATTTATTAACGGGGCAGTCTTAGTATTAAGACTTCCCCGTTTCTTTTACACATTCACTATAAAAAACAAACGCCGTGCAGCAAAAGCTACACGACGTTTTTTGAACCTACCTTACCTTTGATAGTATTCTCTTAAAACTCTACCTCAAACTCTAATACAGCTGCACCACGGTGCACCTTAAGAGTAGTTTTGTCTCCTTTTTTGTGTTGGCTTAGTGCATTCATGTATTCTTTCATGCCTTTTAACTCAACCCCTCCCAAAAACAAAAGAATATCTCCTGCCTTCACGCCTGCCTTATCGGCAGGTTTACCGGCAGTAACACCGTCTACCTTCACGCCGGGGCCTTCAAACACATAATCGGGCATAATACCCAATGTTACTTTAAACGATACACGGTTTTCATTATCACTGTTTTTTGTTTTTGTAAACTCAGGTTTTGGCATTGCAGCCACGTTATCGCAAATACTCGCTATGTAACGTAGCACTTCTACCGTACCGTCGTAGTTTATCAAGTGGGCATCATCCTCAGGGGTGTGGTATTGCTTGTGTTGTCCGGTAAAGAACGACAATACGGGCACATCCTTCAAATAAAAGCTCGTATGGTCTGTAGGGCCTGTTCCTGATGAATCAATACCAATAGCTAAGGTGTTGGGTTTTAACGTTTGCACCATATTGCCCCATACTGGACTGGTACCTACCCCGTACACCATTATTTTCTTAGTACTGTCGTTAAGACGGCCTATCATATCCATGTTTATCATGCACTGGGTGGTAGCAGCGTTAAAAGAACCGTACTCGGTAAATTTTTTTGAGCCTACTAACCCTTGCTCTTCGGCTGAAAAGCAGATAAACATAAAATTACAGTTCTCTTTGGTTTTGTTTTTAGCAAAATACCTTGCCAATTCTATCACCCCGGCAGTTCCTGATGCATTATCATCCGCGCCGTTGTGTATTTTACCTTCGGGATTAGCATCGCGGCTGCTGCCTACATGCCCCATTCCCAAGTGGTCGTAGTGTGCACCAATGATAATAGTGTTTGCAGCACCGTTATCTAAAAATGCCACTACGTTTTTACCGTTCTTTTCAACCGCTCCATCCTCGCTGTGAGGGTTTACTTTAAACTTAAAACTAAAGTGGTGAAAATAAGTTCCGCTGTCGCCCATAGGCTTCAACTTCAAACTTTTAAACTGCTTTGCAATGTACTCAGCAGCAAGCCTTTCACCCTCTTCACCAACACCTCTGCCCAAATACTTATCGCTGCTAAGGGTTTTTATGTGTTTTTTAACCTTCTTTTTTGATATGCTTTGCGCCTGTATTGCTACAGCTGCGAAAACCATCAATAAAAAGGCTGCAATTTTTATTATCCTCATCATGTCTTTTTGTTATACCTACGAAATTTTTAACCGTTTAGTCTTCCCAATCTGCAATAAACAGGTTTGTATCGCGGGTACCGCCATTGTTACGGTTGCTGCTAAATACAATCCTCTTACCATCAGGAGAGAACATTGGGAACGCATTAAAAATACTTTCGTTGGTAATTTGCTCAAGTCCGGTACCATCGTCATTAATCATGTACAACTGAAAATCGTACCCCCTGCTGCTGTGGTGGTTTGATGAGAAAATGATTTTTTTACCGCTTGGGTGAAAGAAAGGAGCCCAGTTAGCTTTGCCCAAGTTGGTTACTTGTTTCAAATCGCTACCGTCTACATTACAGGTATAAATTTCCATGTTGGTGGGAGCTACTAAGCCTTGTGCCAACAAATCTTTGTATTCTTTAATTTCTTCTTCGGTTTTTGGGCGTGATGAACGGAATACCAAACGTTTTCCATCAGGTGAAAAGAAAGCACCACCGTCATATCCCAATTGGGTAGTGATTTGCTTTACGTTCTTACCGTCTGCATCCATTGTATAAAGCTCCAAATCGCCGCTACGGGTGCTGGTAAACACAATTTTCTTACCATCAGGAGATATGGTGGCTTCGGCATCGTAACCGGGGGTATTAGTAAGCTGTTGCTTAATGTTACGTTTTAGGTCGGCAACAAAAATGTCAAACTCAGGGTAAATTGCCCAAAGGTATTTGCCATCTGCGCGGTGCTCAGGAGCTGGAGGGCATTTGTCATGTTTCAAGTGTGTACTTGCGTAAACAATTTTATCATCCCCACCCATAAAATAAGAACAAGTAGTACGGCCCTTACCGGTACTTAGCATTTTAGGCATATATGTGCTGTCTTTTGCAGCCTCATCTATCTTCATTAGGAAAATTTGGTCGCACTCTACACCCCATTTTTTAGCATCACTCTGAAAAGTAAGCATGGTACCGTCAAAGCTAAAGTAGGCTTCAGCGTTGTTGCCGCCATAAGTAAGCTGACGAATGTTTTTAAGATGTTTTTCTGTTTTAACGCTATCCTTAGCCATACTGTCTGTGGCTGAAGAATCATTGGTGTGTTGGTGACTGTTTGGATTTTTGCAAGCTGCAAAAGCCACTACTGAAAACGCAATAAGTGCGGGTATTATACGCATGTTATAAAGTGTTGTTTTATCTGGCGCGAAGATATTATTTTAGAATGGTTCTAAACAACCAAAATTGATATAAAAACACAAAAAAAGGGGGCATTTTCTGCCCCCTCAAAATTTAACCAATATGAATTTCAGCCTATAGCCTTTGTAAGTCAAACAATGGGTTTCCTTTTATTCCTTTTTCGTCA
Organism: Bacteroidota bacterium; assembly: GCA_008933805.1. Classification (NCBI taxonomy): domain Bacteria; kingdom Pseudomonadati; phylum Bacteroidota; species Bacteroidota bacterium. The sequence continues at coordinate 120,352 of WBUH01000009.1, read as the reverse complement.
TAAAAGTCAATAAACCTTAGCTTATAGTAGTATCCTGATACCGTTTTAACAATGTAAATCAAATTTGGATTCACCGTAAAACGTCCGGAAGTCTGGTTGTAATATTTCCAGTCAAAACCAATCACATCTGCATCGGCAGTGTATTTAAGTCCCAACGCATAATCCAAAGTAATATCTTCAAACTTCATTTTAGTCTCTTCGTATGCTGTCACACCGTTAGGGTTTAGCAATACACCTGTTACCTGATAAGGTAAAGGCTCAGGACCTTGGTCGTGGTAAACGTGTTGGTAGCGGGTAAATACAATGTCCCAAGTTCCTTTTTCAGGCTCCAAGTCAGTTTTTACCTCACCGGTAGCAATGTTAAGGTATGAGTAGTTGTACTTAGCATCTTTAGGAATGAAGTACGTTTTTTCATCAATGCTTCCGTCAAGATTACCCACTTTCACCCAAAAACCTGTGTTATCAGCTTTTTGTACTTGAAAGCGTTTGAAGTGTGCCGTACCCGAAGTTTTAGTAGGGTCGGTATTAATGATATATAGTTTACCTTTTGAGGTTCCGTCAGTATTGCTCCACCAAGTACCTATACCGGTTGAGTCAAGGTGACCGTTAGGTGCATCGTATTTAAATTCGTGTCCGCTAACAATGGTATAACCTACTGCAAAATCAGTTTCAGAAGTTTCGTGTGCCCTAAAACCTTTGCCGCCATTCATACGAATGTGCAAGCCTTTTTCTGTGTTTTCAAAAGCAAAGTCCCAATCAGCAAGGCTACGCACCATAAAATCTTGGGTGTGTATGTTAAAGTATATGATTTTATCATAACTCTCGCCCATTTTCACCTGCTTTTGGGTTACGTTTCCTGCCGGTTGAAGAACAAAACGTTCGTCTTCCTTCCAACACGATGACAGTGTTACCAAAACTGCTGTTAATATGCCAAGCGCTTTAATCCTCATTATCGTTTGTCCTGCTTGAATAAGTGAATCTTAATGTTTGTAAAAATTGTACGCCCCATTCCTATTCCCATTGAGTTACCTCCCCCGCTATGTGCTCCTCCGGTTGGTGCGTTATAACTGATGCGAATTACGTTAAAAATGTTACGACTGCCTATGACCAGGGTCACTCTTTGACCTAAAAATGACTGTGCTACCGATAAATCGGCCATAGAATAGTCTTGAATGTAAGTTTGTATGACATTTCCCCCTGCATCTAACATATAACCGGGTACTCTTCCGTTGTATTTATAGAATAAACTGATGGAAGTTTTTGACACGGGAACGGTATAAGTAACGTTTGCTTTGTACTCTTGGGTAGTACTGTATTTTGAAACATTAGGCCCGCTTATCAGGTTTTTATTGGCAATGTATGATGCCCCTAATTGCAGGCTAATATGTTTGGTTTTGAACTCTGTATTAAGGTTGGTACCGGCATTGGTAAATGCTCCTATATTCACATAGCTGTATAGCTGTTTAGCAGGGTCAACCACTGCAAGTGATATCATATTGCGGATATCGTTGTAAAAGAAAGAGGGTTCAAAACGTATGCTGCTATTTTCGCCTACTGTGCGGGTATATAAAAACGATGCGTTGAAGTTGTCTGAAATTTCAGCTTTCAGGTTATCATTGGGTTGTATGTTATGGTTCACATCAACAAAAAACAAGCTCAACTCTTTTAATGAAGGTGCTCTGAAACCCCTTGCATACGAAGCACGCACACTAAGATTTTTGTTTATGTCGTATTTGGTATTGAATGACGGGGTTATTGGCGCACCGTATTTGGTGTTGTATGACGCACGTACACCGGGGCGTATCACTAAACGCCTAAGCGGTTTATACTCAACCGTTGTATATCCGGCATAATCACCAATAGATTGGCTGGTACCTTCTATCCTTCTGCCTGTACCGGTTTCAATATTAATATCATACCCCACTTGCACAGTGGCATTTTTACCCCAGCCAACGGTGTAGATACCACGCGAAAGCCATAAATCAAACGTAGAAGTATCGTGGTCGGTAGAGCCTTGTGTTTGTACATTTTCTAGCGTAACTAAGTTTTTACGCATTTGTATGTTGTGACGACGGAACCACGAGTATGAGTTAATTAACTGTATATGCCCGCCGTTTTTAAGCTTAATATTTGAGAATAACGAGTTATTAAACCTGCGTGTATAAAAATAGTTATCAAACGCATACACGCTGTAAGGACCAACAACAGGTTCGCCTTTGTTTAGCAGCAACTCATCAAAAAAGGTTGATTGTAACCTGTGGGTGGTATTTTTAATACTAAACCCTACAATTACATCGGCAAAGTATTGTTCTTTGGGTTTCCATGCTTGCGCACGTTTGTAGGTACCTAACTCTTCGTAACCGTCAAAAAAGTTACGCCCGCCCGATACCTGTACACTTGTTTTTTTAGGGGTGCTAAACGCCACACGTCCGTCAAGGTTATATTGCCCTGCGCTTTCGTAATAGCTGTTCACATTCCCTTCTATACTATTCTTAGTAGTTTTCTTCGTAATCAAATTAATCACCCCGCCCAACGCATCCGTCCCGTACATCACACTCATCGGCCCCTCTACAATTTCAATCTTTTCAATATTGTTCAGGTTTATTTGCCCTAGGTCAATATTACCATCCATGCGGCCAATCATCGGCACGCCGTCAATCAGTATTTTCACATTCTGCCCGCCAATTCCTTGCAGGCTCATGCTACTGCCCAAAATATTATCACGTTTCAGGCGTATGTTCAATTCATTACTTAATACATCGTTCAAATTCACCGCACCCTGCCCCTCTATCCGTTTCATATCAATCACCCTAATTTTCGATATGGATTTATCAATGTGCGTAGGTTCAAAAACGCCTGTAACCACTACTTCACTCACTTCAGCCTCAAATGGATACAGTTTAATTTTCAGGGTTTTTCCTGCAACAATTTCAACACTGTCTTCAAAAGCCTTAAAACCTTCGGCTTGTATTTTCAGTAAACATTTTCCGCCAAAATCTAGCTGCACCATACCTTTAGCATCTGTATAGTACAATTTGGCTCTGTTATACTCTAATCCCTTTTCAGCTGATATAGGCACCACTCCTACCGATGCAAAATCGACAGGTTTCAACGCTGTGTCGCCTATTTGTATAAAAAACTGGCCTTTTGCAACTGTTGTGCAAAAGGCCAGTAGTATAAGTACCATTACTCCCGTTCCCAAACGCTTTGCAGCGTGTTTTAAAACATAGCTTGTTATAAGTTTGGGTGTTGTCATGCTTAAGATACGTGACTTTGGGGTAAATGGTTTTTATTTTAGTTTTTAATCAATTTTTGGGTAATGTTGAAACCACCGTTTTCAATGCTCATCACATAAACACCGGCAGGTAATTGCTCAATGTTTACTTCGCTGGTATAAAAACCGGGAGCGTTTTCTAACGTGTGTGTGGCTACTACTTTACCGGCCATATCATAAATTTTCAATGTATTGCTCACTGAGTTTGCACGGTTTTCAAACACAACGCTAACTGAAGTAGCAGCAGGGTTTGGATATACACCGAATGAAGCTACAGTTGCAGCAGGGTTTACTGAAAGACCCGGTTGTACTTTGGTTTTGTTAAATACTGATTTACCATTGCCTGTACCGCCAAATGCTGTAAAGTATATTTTCCATACTGAACCGTTTTGCAATTGAACGAAATAAGCCAATGAATCAATCAACACCCAAGAAAAAGTGTTGTTATCAAAGAATTTCCAGTCAGAACCGATAATGTTTCTAAACTCTTTGTAATCACCTGCTGTTAGATTGGCTACATCATACGTTAATTTATCAATGCTCCTTTTCTCAGCTACTTTAACGCCTTTGTTAGTAAGAACACCCATTACAGGGTAGTAGCTTCCGGGTGCAGGCATTGAAATCCACTCGTGGTAACGAGTAAACAACAAATCCCAATCTTTAACGCTATCAGGCTCGTGAGCTACATCAGCACCATCAATTATTGAATAGTAATCCAACAATTTTGCATTGCCGTTGCTGGCTACGATAGAATCAACTACTTCGTTAGTTCCATCAACATCAGCGTATTTAAAATGCCATACGCCAAAGTTTTTATCCATTATAAACAACTTCTTGTACACTTTGTTAGATCCGTTAGTGATTTCTAACAGGTATAACGAATCTCCCTCAACAACCTTGGTCACGGGATTGTAAATTCCCCAAGAAAAATCAGGGAAAGTTCCTGCAGCACGGTTAAAAGCACCAAACTCCCAAGAAGTATCAGTGTTTTGGTATTCTAACCAACCTTTCCAGCCCGAAGTATCAAAAGTGCTCCATGCAGTTTTATCACCTTTTGGATACAAATACAATTTGGTGCTGCGTTGTGCAGTTGATGAGCTTACCGAATTAATAAAAATAGCATCGGTGCGGAAGCCTGTGCGGAAAGCAAGGTCCCAAGTGTTGTTGGCTACCTTTTTAACTTCGCCGCTTGCAAAACTGTAATAAACATCATTGCCATAACCGGCACCCATTAAAACTGAATCGGCAATTTGCGCTGAAACGTTCATAAATGGAATAATTGCGAATAATGTACAGATGGTCTTTTGTAGTTTGTTCATCTCTATACGATAACTTTTAGTATGCCGCAAATGTACCCTTACGGTCATTATTTAGAAAGATTATAAACTAATATGACGGTAATATGACAGAAGTTTGACAATAAGAAAACGTAGTAACTACGTGGCTTGTGGCCCGTTGCCGTTGTCTAATGATCTGCGCGATAGCCCGAAAGCGGCCATCAGCACACCAATAAGCCCTACTACAAAGGCTGTAACAAATAACACCGTAAAATCACCGTCGGCTCCCACCAAACGGCCACTAAGTGCGCCAAAGAATGCAATGGCAAATAGATTGATGGATTGTTGTATCGTAAAATCGGTACCGGGACTAGTTAGCCGGCATTTATCCATCATAATTGTAAATACTGTAACGGTTGCTAAACCGGATATGAAACCGTTTATCATTATTACTGCATAGATAATATATGTATCGGCATCACCTTTTAGTAAGAAAAAGCCAAGCAACGACAGAACTTTCAAGCTGCCAAAACCTACCAAACTGTTTTTACGACCCCATTTTTCTACCAAAACTCCGGCCAGCACTGCTCCGGCTACTGAGGCTGAATTACCCCAAACGCTTACTATGGATGCTATTTCGGTTTTGGTGTACCCCATATCTAAAAACATTGAGGGTAAAAGGGTACTTGCCAACATTTGGTTGGCCATATAAATTACCATTATCAACAACCAAAATCCCATCCCTTGCATTTTAAAATACGATTTCACATTGCTAAACCCAGCAGTAGAAGGTTTGGGTGGGTGTATGGTTTCATCGTGTTTGTATAATAACACCGGAATAAACGGAATAAGGAAAAACAACACAAAAGCCATCATGGCCCAATTCCATCCAAAACGGTCAAAAATTATCAGTATCAATGCCCCGCCCAATACTTCACCCACATAGTAGCCCCCCATTTGAAAGGTATTCCCTATCCCGTGTTCTTTCTTGGGTAAAGCAAGTACGGCAAAGGCATCTATAATAATGTCTTGTGTAGCGGCAACAAGGCTGAATAAAAAGAAGGCTCCTAACACAGGTTGTATGGCTTCGGGAAACTGAAAGCTGGCTGTGAGTCCTAGCAAGGCTGCGCCCAATACCTGAAAAAATAAAATGGCTTTGCGGATTTTGGGGAAACTGTTGGCGCACCACTTATCTACCAAGGGAGCCCATACAAACTTAAATACCCATGGCAACAACAACAGACTCATAATGGCGCTAAGCGATTTATAGTCGATGCTTTCTTCTTTAAGTAATAGCTGAAATCCTGTTTTGATAAAAGAAAACGGAACCGACTGAACTATGTATAAGCTTGCTAATACAACGTATTTGCGCGATAATTTCATCAGTAGTTAACTCCGTTCAAGTGTTTATGAGCGCGCGAAAATAGTTTAGAATTAGTTTAAATAAAAAGGTTTCGATAAGTATTTCGTAAAGTTCTTTCACAACTTAAAAAAGCCCCTCTTTACCTATTTTACTATTCTTTGGCGAAGAAGAATTACTCCTTCTCTTTCAACAGTTATATAGTATATCCCTTGCGATAGGCTATTGACCTGAATGGTCTCTGTGCCTTGTATTGTTTTACACAGCTGAACTCTGCCGGTAACATCTGTAATGCTAACCATTGTCGCCTCATCCATATCGGGAATATCAACCACCAATATATCGCCACCAATATATCGTTTACGGGGTTGGGGTAAATTGAAACTTGAGTTGAATGAGGGGTAGTAACTCCCATTGACAGGCAAACCTTAATGCTATCACAAGCAGTATCTGCACATATTTGATTATTGCCGTAAATGTTAAAAACAACTAAACAGACATTATATGTACCTGCTGAATCATAAGTGTGTTTTGTAACTTGCACAGCACTATCCACATCTCCATCACCATAAAACCAATAATAATAATGTCCGATTGAGTTAGTAGCAAAAGAGATTTTATAACAGCTATCTGGGTCAACAGCACGAATAATATCTGCAACCGGAGTTACACAGGAGTCAAACCGCACAGTAATCTGTTTGCAAGTGGTATCCCTGCAAGTGGTATCGCCGTTCTGTTTTAGGTTATAGGCCAATAAACATACGTTATAAGTACCTTGCTTAAAGTAACTGTGATTGGGAACCTTGGTGTACACAGTGTCCCCGTCTCCAAAACTCCAACGGTATTGTGTAGTACTGTCCGTCCATGTAGAAGTATTAGTAAATAACGTTTTTCCAAATAAATCGGCGGTATCATCCCCAAACTCAAAATCAGCAGCAAAACCAATACAGCCCGGCTGGGCAAAGGCGTTGAAAGAAATCAGCAATAGCAATAGTGTTACACAAGCATATTGTGCTTTTTGTATCATAGTGTTGTTTTGTTATCACAAATATAAGTAAACTAAGTATTTACTTATATTTTATTCAACAATTGCAGTAGTAATATAAAAGTCAGGGTCAACCTCAATTACGTCTGAAACTGTTTTATCAGTAGTCCATTTTGTGGTTGGGTATATCCACTTCTCAACCCCGCCAATACTCACTTTCAGTGGCATATCAAATGTTTCAATACAGTTTGCCCAACGGTATTTAAATGAGTTCCCTTCTACCTTATATTCAAATGCGGGCACCCTTTTATCCCTTAAATATTGGTTAAAAAATGCTGTAAGATTTTTACCGGTTTTTTCAGCTATAAATCCTTCAATCTGCTGGGTAGTAACCGTTTGATGGTAAAATGTGGTATTAATATCTCGCAGTAAATTTATCCATACTTTGTCGTCATTAACCCACTGGCGCAGTGTGTGCAGCATATTTGCACCTTTAAAATACATATCGCTTGAGCCTTGGTTATTCACTCCGTAAGCGCCAATAATAGGACGGTCGTTAGCGATATTACCGCGCAATCCGCGCAGGTATTCATAAGCCGCTTCCAAACCGTGATGGTATTCAAGGTACACCGATTCTGAATAACAGGTAAACCCTTCGTGTATCCACATATCAGCAATATCCTTGCAGGTAATGCTGTTTGCAAACCACTCGTGTCCCGATTCGTGTATGATAATAAAATCAAACAAATCCCCCTGCCCCGTGCCGCTCAAATCCTTGCCCAAATAACCGTTTTGATAGCCGTTTCCATAGGTAACACTGCTTTGGTGTTCCATACCTAAATAAGGCACTTCAACCAATTTATAACCATCCGCATAAAACGGATAAGGGCCAAAGCGGTCTTCAAAAGCATCCAGCATCAGTTTCACCTGGGCAAACTGCTTTTTGGCTTTGGCTAGGTTATAAGGCAATACATAATAATCACAATCCAATGTTCCGTTTTTGCCTGCATACTTTTCTGAAATATGAACATAGCTGGCAATGTTCATATTTACCCCGTAGTTATTTATCGGGTTCGATACAAACCAAGTATAAGTGGCTGTTGTATCCGTTTTGGTTGTAGCCCTCAATCTGCCGTTTGCAACCGCCGTTAATGCTTTTGATGTAGTAATACTTATTTGCATACTGTCGGGTTCGTCGTAAGCGTGGTCTTTACAAGGCCACCAAAGACTGGCTCCATCGCCCTGACAACTGGTAGCTACAAAGGGTAAGCCGTTAGCGTCTTTTTTCCAAGTAAGCCCTCCACTCCACGGTGGGTTAGGGCTAACCCGAGGTTTTCCGCTAAAGTAAACGGTAACGGCGTTTGTGCTTTTAGAACTATTGGTTACTGTGATTAAATACACATTTCCATCGCGGGTAAAAGATAGCTCCTTACCTTCCTGTAACACCTTATCCACCTGCATGGGCGGTTGCAAGTCTATCTGCATCACATTCCCGTCAGCTATGGGTTTGTACACAATGGTGTTTTGCCCTTTTAATGTTTTCTCACGTATATCGGGTATCAATTGCAAATCGTAATACACCAAGTCCCACCAAGCCCTCTCGGCTGTGATAGTACCGCGCAATGTATCTTGCCTTGAAAAGAATTTCTTTTGCGACCACGCAGGTTGTGATGCCACTACAATAGCCAACAAGGCAATATATTTTGTCAGGTTACTTTTCATTTTTATGAGCAATGTATAATTATGAACCCACACGCAAAATAACGGTTTATTTGGAAGGCTTTGCATGAAGCCGACGAACGGCTGCATGATACCTGATAAAATGAAAAAGGCTTCCCAATGGGAAGCCTTTTGTATAAAGTTAAACGGAGGATTAACCACCGAAATCGTCAAACGAAACATTTTCTTTAGGCACACCCCACTCGTCGCACATTTTTAATACGGCGGCGTTCATCATCGGAGGTCCGCAGAAATAGTATTCAATATCTTCGGGTGAGCTATGTTTGCTCAAGTATTGGTCTATCAATGCTTGGTGCACAAAACCAACAAATCCGTCACCTTCACGGTCGTCTACACCTTTCTTCACCACCCAGTTATCTTCGGGCAATGGTTCAGAAAGAACTACGTAAAAACGGAAGTTTGGAAACTCTTTTTCTATTTGTTTGAAATCGTCCATGTAGAACAATTCACGTTTTGAGCGACCCCCGTACCAAAAAGTAACTTTACGGTTAGTATTGCGAAGGGTATGGAATAAATGGAATAAGTGTGAACGCAAAGGCGCCATACCTGCACCACCACCGATATAAATCATTTCGGCACCTGTTTCTTTGATGAAGAACTCACCGTAAGGACCTGAAATGGTTACTTTATCACCGGGTTTACAGTTAAACACATACGAAGAACAAATACCGGGATTTACATCCATCCATTTATTTGCAGCCCTGTCCCAAGGTGGGGTAGCTATACGTATGTTCAACATAATGATGTTTCCTTCGGCAGGATGGTTAGCCATCGAGTATGCGCGGAAAATCGGCTCAGGGTTCTTCATTTTCAAATCCCACAGCTTAAATTTATCCCACTCGCCTTGGAACTCATTGGCGGGTTTACCCATACGCGGATGCGAAGTAATATCAATGTTTTTGAAATCTACTTCACACTCGGGTACATCCACCTGTATATAACCGCCTGCCTCAAAGTGCATGTTCTCACCTTCGGGCAGTTTTACTACAAACTCTTTAATAAACGAGGCTACGTTGTAGTTACTCACCACTTCGCACTCCCATTTTTTGATACCAAATACCTCTTCGGGTACTTTTATCTTCATGTCGCTTTTCACCTTCACCTGGCAAGCCAAACGCCAGTGCTCTTTTTGCATACGGCGGTTTAGGTGACCGGTTTCGGTGGGCAACACATCTCCCCCGCCTTCAAACACCTGGCATTTGCACATGGCACAAGTACCACCGCCGCCACAAGCTGAAGGAAGGAATAATTTCTCGTTTGATAAGGCAGATAACAACGAACCTCCCGCAGGAATGTTTATGGTTTTTTCGCCATTAATTTCAATTTTTACATCGCCTTGTTGTACCAGCTTTTTAGCTGCTACCTGTAGCACTACTACCAATAGTATAATTACCAAAGTAAATACTACTGCACTTGCAACTATTACAGTGGGGTCAATAGCTAATAACATAACTAAACTCTTTTTGCATTAAAGTGAAAAACCCATAAAACTTAGGAAACCAAACGACATTAACCCTACAATAATAAAGGTGATACCCAACCCTTTTAGCGGTTTGGGAACGTCTGAATATTTTAGTTTCTCTCTAACGGCAGCAAGCGCTACAATAGCAAGAAGCCAGCCTAAACCTGAGCCAAACCCGAAGGTGGTGGCTTCAATAAAGTTATAAGGGCGTTGTAGCATAAATAGCGCACCTCCTAATATTGAACAGTTTACCGCAATCAAAGGAAGGAAAATACCCAATGAGTTGTAAAGTGAGGGGGAGAGCTTTTCAACTGCCATCTCAGTAAGCTGTACAAAGGCCGCAATTACTGATATAAACACGATAAAACTCAAAAAGCTAAGGTCTACCGTTGCAAATTTGGGGCTTATCCAAGCCATGGCTCCTTCGTTCAAAAAGTAGTTCTGAACCAGCCAGTTAATTGGAATAGTGAAACCCAATACAAATATTACGGCCATTCCCAAACCAAAAGCGGTTGTTACTTTTTTAGATACGGCCAAGTAAGAGCACATACCCAAAAAGTAGGCAAAAATCATATTGTCAATAAATACTGACTTTACAAACAGGTTTGCTAAATCCATTTCTTTTTCTTTTTAATTTGGGTGATTAATCAGCTTCTGAATATCCGTTACGTGCGCGTTGTGCCCATATAAGCACCCCGATTAATATACAAGCTCCGGCGGGCATCATCAATACACCGTTTCCGATGAAAGGAATACCTGCGGTTTCAAATATTTTGTAGCCCCATAGCGAACCTGAGCCTAAAAGTTCCCTTACAAACGCCAATGTTAATAATATGGCCGAGTATCCGATACCGTTACCAATACCATCTAAAAACGAAGGCCAAGGCTTATTAGCCATTGCATACGCTTCTAGGCGACCCATTACAATACAGTTGGTAATTATCAGCCCCACAAACACAGAAAGTTTTTGTGAAATGCTGAATACGTACGCTTTTAAGGTTTCATCTACCAAAATAACAAACAGCGATACTACTGCTAATTGAACGATGATACGGATACGAGAAGGTATTGTGTTACGCAGCAACGATATGAACAGGTTTGAAAACGCAGTTACAAACATCAAACCCAAGCACATAAAAAATGCGGGCTCCATTTGTACGGTTACTGCAAGTGATGAACATATACCTAACACCTGCACGGTTACAGGGTTATTATTATCCAACGGGTCTGTAAGTAGTTTTCGGTTTTTCTTAGAGAAAAGCCCTTCTTTTTTCTCAGCAGGCTTTTGTACGGTTAGTGTTTCAGTACTCATACAATTATTTGGTTGCTGTGGATTGTTGTTGTTTACTTAATAAGAATTTAGAATATGCTTCAGTATATTCTTTAACCATAGCATTCACGCCTTTTCCGGTAAGGGTTGCACCATACCGTCAATTTTGTGAGGTTGGTCATCATATTTATTGCCTTCGCCTTTTTGCATCTCAACGCCTACAGGCTTATCACCCTCAAAAAGTGATTTTCCTTTGTAACGGCTATAAACAGCCTCATCGTCCTTGATACGGGCACCCAAACCGGGCGTTTCAGCTTTGTGGTTAAAACTAACCCCGTTAATGGTTTTACCGTCACTTTTTATTGAGATGTAAGATGATATCACATCCCACAAGCCTTTACCAAATGTGGGTATTACATAGTATTCCACTTTAGTTGGGTCTCCTTCGGCTGATATTTCATACACAGGTAACTTTCTTTCAGCAACCGGTTTCTTGCTTTCTTTCTCAATGCTAATGGTGGCAGCACTTTCATTCTCAAGCTTATTACCATTAATATCAATTACGAATGCTTTTACCCTTGCTTCATATATTTTTTCAGGGTTATCCCCTTCTTTCAAAGTCATAAAGGTTGAAAGAATGTTTCTTTTCCTTTCAAGCTCAATTTGGGTTTCCTGTGCAGGCTTTAATGCCATTTTTGCAAGTGCCAAGGCAACACCGCACACAACGGTTAGTGCAATGGTATATAACAGGATGTAAGTATTAGATCGTTGCACGGGCTAATCTCCTTTTTTTGTTTGCGTTTACTACAAAATAATCAATAAGCGGGGCAAAAATGTTCATTAGCAATATTGCCAACATCATGCCCTCGGGGTATGCAGGGTTAAACACCCTGATAAGTACACAGAATACACCTATTAAGAAACCGTATATCAGTTTTCCGCGGTCGGTTTGTGCTGCCGATACAGGGTCGGTAGCCATATAAATAGCACCAAAAGCAAACCCGCCTATTAATAAATGGTAATAGAATGGCATAGCCATAAAGTGAGTTGGTGATGGAGTCAACTCATTTAGTAACAAGCCCATTGCAGCACCGCCAGCAAAGGTTGCAAGCATAATACGCCAGCTGCCTACACCGGTAATGATAAGTATAGCTGCTCCTATTAAACACGCTAATGTAGAGGTTTCGCCCACTGAACCGGGTATTGCGCCGATAAAGGCTTCCCAAGCACTGTAGCCATACGCTTTACCTTCGGCAGCGCGTGCTAATATGGTAGCACCGCTAAAACCATCGGCAACTTCGGCACGGTTGGCCGTAAACCAAATATATTCTTGGTCGGCACGGTATTCACCGGCCATGTATGCAGGGTAAGCAAAAAACAAAAACACACGGGCAGTTAAGGCTGGGTTCAACAAGTTCATCCCTGTACCGCCAAATACTTCTTTACCAATTATTACGGCAAATGCAGTGCCTACGGCCACCATCCACAAGGGTATTGTGGGAGGAAGGCATAAAGGTATCAACATACCCGTAACCAAAAAGCCCTCGTTTACTTTGTGACCTTTTATCTGGCAAAAGAAAAACTCTATACCCAAACCCACTCCGTATGAAACGATAACAATGGGTAGTACCTGTATCAAGCCAAAACCAAAGCAGTCAAGTAAAGATGCCGTATCTGCTTTGCCTAATGCCACAAAGTGCTGATAGCCGGTGTTCCACAAACCAAACAGCAATACTGGTAACATAGCTATTACCACGGTAAACATGGTACGTTTCAAATCAACGCCATCGCGTATGTGTGCCCCATTGTGGGTAGTTTCGCCGGGTACAAAAAGGAAGGTTTCGGTAGCATCAAAGGTTGAGTGCAACCAATAAAACTTACCCCCTTTTTGAAAATTGGGCCTTATTTTATCTAATTGTTTTTGAAGAAACTTCATTGCGTGATATAACTTACTTCAAACTAATAATTAACCTTCTTTTTCTAATACTGCTAACCCTTCGCGGATTAACTTTTGAATGGGCATTTTTGAGGTGCAAACAAATTCGCACAATGCCATATCTTCCTCATCCAACTCAAGCAAACCAAGAGCTTCCATTGCCTCAAGGTCGTTTGCTAAAATAGCTTTCAGCAAGTACTGGGGCAAAATATCCATTGGCAATACTTTTTCGTATTCACCGGTAACAACCAATGCGCGTTCTTCGCCGTGCATGTTGGTGTTTACTTTAAATTTCTTGTTGGGAGTAAGGTATGAAAGGAAGGTTTTTGAAATACTTGGGCGTGAATACGTAGGTATCAACCAACCTAAAAACTCAGGGTTTTCACCTTCAGGTATTACGGTAATTTGGTGGTCGTAAAAACCTAAATATCCGTTAGCGGCTATTTTTGTACCTGTAAGCACATTACCACTAATAATACGGTTTTTGCCTGCGCTTAAATTGTTATTTAACAACGTTTCAACACAAGCACCGGCTTTAACTTTATAGTATTTACGGGCACTTTCGTTCGCTTCTGAGCCTGTAAGAGCTACAGTGCGGTCGGCCTCGTATTTACCTTCTTTGAAAAGCTTACCTATGTTAGCCACATCTTCGGGGTTCACCGTCCAAACAATATCTCCTTTGCTTATGGGTGAAATGTGATGTATTTGCACGCCTACGTTACCAGCTGGGTGAGGGCCGCTAAAGCTGTTGATTTCAACACCTTTGGCGTTTGCAAAAGCACTGCATGCCTTTACTCCGTCCTTCAGGTTAAGATATATTTTTTTGCCTGAAGTTAGCATTATAAGTGCATTAATACCCCATTGAAAATCTTCATCCCTTCCGTTAAGAATGTAGTTATAATCAGGCGCTAACGGACTACTGTCGAACCCTGAAATAAAGATACTTTTCGGGGTTTCGGCAGGATTTGCAATTTTGGTAAACGGACGCTGTTTGATGGTTGCCCAAGCACCGCTGTTTAGCAATGTTTGTTTAACAATTGCTGCATCCATGTGACCGGGGTTACCCATAGCAAATTGCTCGTAAGCCATTTTGCTGTCGGCTAGGATTTTTATCTCCAAAATAGCCCTTTTTGCACCGCGGTTGATTTCAATTACTTCACCACTAACAGGTGATGTAATCATAATTTCAGGCATTTCTTTGATAAAAAACAAGGGAGTACCTGCTTTTACTTCAGCGCCGATTTCAACTTTAAGTTTAGGGGATAGACCAACAAAATCAGTTGGTTTAACTGAATAGGTTTTGGGTGTATCAAAACTGCCCGTGTTGGCGGATACGTCACCAACCAGTTTAATGTCGTACCCTTTTTTGAGTTTTATTGTTTTACTCATGAGCGTATTACCAAGTGATTGCCTTTGAGGCTAACCGATGATAAAATAAATGTTTGCGGTTAGTTTAAACCGAGACAAATCTAATAAAATTTTAATACGAACAACTTTTTTTGCTACTAAACATTGAAGGTTTTTAGCATATTTTGAGCAATTAATTTCAAGTTGTTAAAAAAGAGAAAGTTATGATTTGCTATTAGTGTTCTATCACCACTTTGGTGCCCACTTTTACCAAGCTGTAAATCTCATTTATATCAGCTGTTTTAAGCGATACGCAGCCCAACGTCCAGTTAATTTTTTGGTCTATAATTCGGTCATCCTTATCAGGCACACCATGTATCCCTACTTCCCCACCAATACGGGCATCCTTAGGTATTTCGCCCTTCTTTTTGCGGGCTTCAAATTTTTTTCTGCTCTCGTCATTCGGATAATCAAACCAAATGAACTTGCTCCAGCTTTTGTGCGGGTATTTGCTTTGAATTTTAAACGTTCCTTCGGGTGTACAACCATCTCCCTCTTGTCTCTTGTCGTTTATCGGGTCAAAGCCCAATACCACGGGATACCCTTTAATTACCACCTCTCCTATTTTAAGCTGCAACAAGTAGCTACTCTTACTCACCTCAATATAAATCTTCTCCTTGTCAAGCTTTAATGAGTCTATCACCCGCTGGGCTTTACGATGATAGTTGGTATAAGAACTATCGGTTTGTGCAATCCTTGAGGCCTCAGTTTTTGAATTTGTACCGGCATTGGTAGAACATCCTGTTGCATATAGCGCAAGTGCGATTAGAGTTACCCTGATAATCATGTTGTTTGATAAACGTACTAAACGCATAAAGATTGTGAATATCAAATTATTAAGCTACGCACAACAAAACAATATGAAACAACGTCTGTTTATACAAATGATCATAGGCTTAATATTTTGTTAAACCGGGAGTGTCGGGATGATAGTCCCGGTTTATTTTTATTACACTTCGTGAATCAAAAGCCCCGTACGAAGCTTAGGCTCAAACCAAGTTGATTTTGGGGGCATCACCAATCCTTTATCGGCTACAGCAATCACCTCTTCAATTTTTGTAGGATACAATGAAAATGCCAGGGCATAATCCCCATTATCCACCAACTCTTGCAAGCGACTTATACCCTTTGTTCCATCAATAAATGATAAACGGTCGTCGGTTTTACTATCCTGTATGCCTAAGATGGGTTTCAACACATGGTTCTCAAGTATCGATACATCAAGATTGCCTAATACATCGCCGGATTCGGCCTCTTGCTTGTAATCAAGTCCGTACCATTTGCCTTCCATATACATCCCAAACTGAAAGTTTTTCTTTTTCACTCTTAGTTTGGCGCGGCCTATTTCATACACATCAAAATCAACTTTCAGTTTTTCAAAAAACTCTTCTTTGCTTTGTGCGCCAAGGTTTTTCACCAATCGGTTAAATTCAAACACCTTTATCTTATCCGCCGGTATCATGTAAGCCAAAAAGTAACAACAAGCATCGTTGGTGTTTGCGCCTTTTTCGCGCTGCATCTCGCAATACCTTGCCGCTGATGCAGTGCGGTGGTGTCCGTCGGCAATGTACAAATCGCCTGCGGTTTCCATGTTTTGGCTAATACTGCGCACAGCATCAGCATTATTTATTACCCACAAACGGTGTTGCAGGCCATCATCACTGGTAAAGTCGTATTCGGGTTTAAAAGCGGTTGTTTCAACTACCAAGTGGTCGTACCAATCTCCGGCTTCAAACGTAAGCAGCACTGGCTCTCCCACCGCTTTCACATATTCAACATGGTGCACCAATCCCATTTCCTTTTTGGTAAGGGTGTGTTCGTGTTTTTTAATATGATTGTTCAGATAATCTTCTACAGATGCCAGTCCCACAATACCGTTGTACACAATGTGGCGGATGTTGTCGGTAATCTGGTGTAAGTAAAATGCAGGATTGTCGTCTTTCCTCAGCACCCCTTCTTCCATCAAAATTTCCAGCTTTTTGCGGGCAATAGGGAAATGTTTTTCGGGGATACGTTCTGCGTCGCTAAAATTTAAATGGGGCTTCACAACGTGCAGGTACGAGTATTCGTTCCTTGCCATTATTTCGCGGCTGATGTGATTGTGATTAGTATCGTAGCTGCGGCTGCTTACAACCTGCGCCAAATCAGGGCGCGGACGTAAGGCTTTAAAGGGTATAACTTTTGCCAAATCTGTAATCGGTTTTCGGGGTGCTAATTTATACCTTGTCGGGCAATTTTTTATGCCAATTATCAATCGTTAATAAATCCCGGTGCTATTGATAAATTGTAAAATGGTAGGAAATAAATTAGAAGACCGTTCATCGGTATAATGAGGCAACCCGCTGTATCTGTATATCGAAAATAAATCCTAGTGATATTACGTTGCTCCCATCGGGAATAAATCCCGATGCTATTGATAGATACCGCAAACTAATCCCTAACCACTAACAACCTATTTAATTCCGCTTTCTTTTTTACTCAGCTCTTCAAGCACTCTGTCAATAATTGCTTCAAACTCTTTGGGGTTTGCTTGGTAGTAGTTGTATGATTTGATAAACTCTTCGCGTGATACTTGATGGGTACGATACACTTCGTCGTACAATACAGGAGCCATCAGCTTTGCCGAATCGGCAAAAATACCCACAGTACGCAGCCTTCCTTCTGCTATATGGATATCGGTATAAACAGCCACCATTTTTTCTTTATCCAAAATACCTTCGGGTGTATTTTTGCACCCAAATAAAACAATGGAGAAAACTAATATTGCGGCAATGTGTTTAACCATGATGCAATATTAGCAACTATAATTCCAAAATGAGTATCGAGCAAAATTTAACCCGCATAAAAAATCAATTACCCCAAGGGGTAAAGTTGGTGGCTGTTTCTAAATTTAAACCCGTAGCCGACATACAGGAAGCCTACAATGCAGGCCAGCGGGCTTTTGGCGAAAACCGTGTGCAGGAACTTGCCGATAAGCAACCACAATTACCTGCCGATATTGAGTGGCACATGATTGGCCACTTGCAAAGCAATAAAATAAAGTACATGGCCTCGTTTGTGCGCTTGATACACGGGGTAGACAGCTTTAAACTCCTTCAAGAGATTGATAAACAAGCACAAAAAGCAGGGCGGGTACTGAACTGTTTACTGCAAATACACATTGCCCAAGAGGAAACAAAGTTTGGCTTTGACCGTAACGAGGTATTTGAAATGCTTAACAGTGATGCATTTAAAGCACTAACCCACGTACAAATTTGCGGGGTAATGGGCATGGCAACATTAACCGATAACGAAAACCAAGTGCGTGCCGAGTTTAAGGGGCTTAAACAGCTTTTTGATGAGCTAAAAACACGTTACTTCAATCATAATCAATATTTTAAAGAGATAAGTATGGGTATGAGCGGCGATTACCACATTGCCGTTGAAGAAGGTAGTACTATTGTACGCATTGGCTCATCAATTTTTGGAGGGAGGTAGCAAACTATCGTTTACCATTTTTTAGGCCGTACTACATAAGAAAACTGTTAACTCATATAAAACTTGTCTTTGTAATTTTAAAAACCGTTTTATCTTTACCCGCATTATTTTGCCGTTGAGCATTATAAGAGAGTGCTATTTATATTTATTTCCGTCAACACACAAAAAATATAAACTCTTATGAGCCAACAGGTTATTGGTTTTGAAATTTAGACCTGCATATATCGTTTTATTGTTTGGGCTATTCTGCATGAGCGGAGTGGTAAGGGCTCAGTATTACAATACTAAAAAATATACTATTGATAATAGCGCCGCCGAAGGAAACATTCTGCAAGTACAGCAAGATGTTAACGGTGCTATGTGGTGGGTGAACGACGAAAGTTTTACCCGCTTTAACGGTGTTACCTACCAAAGTGTTCCCTACGGCAAACTAGCCGCTCCATACCAACACGTACTACCCTACACCGACGAAGAAGGCCGCCTTTGGCTTTGTCTTTCTACGGATAAGAAGATGGATGTGTATGAGTGGAAGAACAATGCTTGGGAAAAAATCACCTCATTGGTAATGGATATGGGAGAATATCCCAACCATTTTTTCGGTTCATACCAAGGCAGTGCCCCTTATATTACCATTGCTACGCGCAACCGTGTTTTATCTTGGGCTAACAATAATTGGGAAGAACTGCCACTGGATACTGAGGAAGATATAAAGCAAATAACCGCAACCGGTCAGACGGCTTATTTACGGACTTCCAGTGCTATTTATAAACTATCTTTCAGCAAACCACCTTATAAACTTGAACTTGACCCAAGTATTGTTTCGCAGGTAACAGATTTTAACCTGTATGCAAACCCATGGAAGCAAAATACTGAACCTGAGCTCTGGATTCTTACGGGTAACCTTATAGGTGCTATTAGTAGCAATACCCTTAGGGTATCAAAACTATTCGATAATAAGTATCACCATTTTACACAACTGCGCAGTAACAGTTCAGGGAAAGTGTATCTGCTGGATACCAGCAATACGGTATGGCAATTAGACGGGCCTGAAAGTAATTTTACAGTTGTTGAAGGAATCGGGCTACGCTCTAATGAAAATATTAACCAACTGTTTACCGACCGTGAAAATAACCTTTGGCTTGCCACTGAAGACGGTTTGATTAAAACCACCAGCCAAAGCATTAACTTTTTGGGTAAACAAAAGGGACTTGGAAGCCTGCCCGTACAAGCAGTAGCTGCATGGGGCAATAAAATACTTGCTGCCGGACCCAAAGGTATCAGTATTGTTGAAAACAGTAAGGTCATTGCCTACTACCCGTTTGACGGAGGGCTAAAAAACTCACGCCAACGTATTACCCAATTATGGGCTGATAGTGCCGGAAATACTTGGTTGCTTAGCAGCACGCAAGGGCTATGGTACGGCATTGGGGGTAAAAACTTTACCAAAGTACAAGGCAATGCCCGCCTGCTTACGTTTGCTGTATTACCCGATTATAAAATTATTGCTGCCAGCGAAGCCGGCTTGTTTGAAGCCTCACCTTCGGGGTTAAAGCTTATTAATTCTTTTCAAGACAGAATAACCCCCAAACGAATTGTTTGGCACAACGATGAAGTTGTAGTGCTTAGTGATAAAGGGCTTTACCGTTTGACTAAAAACAAATGGAAGAAGATAAACACTGAAAAAGGTACTAATTTCTCTTACACGGCCTACTCATTCTATCCTGTATATCAAAACTTGGGAATTGTGGGAACTGAAAACGGTATTTATTACCTGAAAGAGTTTGACATTGTTCCCTACGATACTACCAGCCTTTGGAGTAATAAACCCTACTACGGTATTGCGGTAGATAAAAACGGAGCCGTTTGGTTGGCATCGGATACAGGTGTAGTGGTGATGGACAGGAAATCGGACCCCAAACTATTTACTTACCGCGGCTTACAGTTTAAAGAAAGTACGGCCAGCCCTATTATTACAGGCGGCGACGGCGATATTTGGGTAGCTATGCGCACGGGGCTTATGGTGTATCAGCCCGACTATGATAATCAAGTAATTAAAAAACCTGTTATCCGTATCAGCAAATTAGAGTCGCGCGAGCTTTCAACATCAGCGTTACCGGCCTCGCTTTCTATAAAACTTGCCAGCGACGATAATGATATTACGTTTTACTTTGATGCCAACAGTTTTATAGACGAAGACAAGAACAAAATACTATACAAACTGGAAGGGTTGATGGACAAATGGGAAGAGATTTCCCGCATTACTACCGATGCCATTAACTTTAAAAACCTGCCTCCGGGTAAATATGTTCTTAAAATACAGCTTATCAATGCAGGCGGTATTGCCAGTGATGTGGCTGTTAGTCCTGTAATACACATCAGTAAGCCGTTCTACAATCAATGGTGGTTCTACGCATCGGTAATTGCCGCGTTTTTTGCCATTTCGTTTGCCATATTCTATCTATACAGTCAAAAGAAATTTGAAAGTGACCTTATTCTTGAGGTAGATAAACGCAGTAGAGAATTACGCTCATCTGAAGAACGTTTCCGCTCGTTGTGGGAAAACACTTCTGATGCGCTTGCATTGTACACCCTGCGCGGAGATATCATCTTATACAACGATACGCTGCTGCAGTTTTTAGGCCGTACTGACGATGTTGCAGGCCGCAAAATTTTTGATGTACTGGATATTGGCGATAGCGGTTTTGATAAGGCCAGTTTCAGGCAACAACTTGAGTTGCAACAATTGAAACCCCAGTTTGAGCTTCACACCTTTAAAAATGATGAAGAAACGGTGCTTGAATTCTCTAACAGCTACATACAACTGCCCAACGAAAAATCGTGGGTAATGCTGTCACTAATCAGAAACGTAACCCAACGCAAGCAAACCGAAGAGAATCTTATAAAAGCCAAGAACGAAGCCGAGCAGGCCTCGCGCATTAAGAGTGCGTTTTTGGCTACCATGAGCCACGAGATACGCACCCCACTGAATGCTATTATTGGTATGAGCTCGGTAATGAGCACTACCAGCCTTAATGAGGAGCAACAAAACTATGTGAATGCAATACAAACAAGTAGCGATTCATTATTATCTTTGGTGAACAACATCCTGGATTTTTCTAAAATAGAAGCCGGTATGATGATGATTGAAAAAGGAGAAGTTTCGCCCGAAGAAATCATTACTGAAACCATTGAGATATTGGGTCAGCTTGCCCATCAAAAAGGCATTTACCTGTATAGCCGTATTCACCCCGATACCCCTGTTAAAATAGAATCAGATAAAACCCGTTTGCGCCAAGTACTGATAAACCTTGTGGGCAATGCTATTAAGTTTACTGAAAAGGGGTTTATCGAAATTTCGATACGACCCGATGAGGATAATAAACTAAAACTAATTGTTACCGACACAGGTATTGGTATTCCTCGAGACAAGATAAATGACCTGTTTAAAGTGTTTACCCAAGTAGATAACTCTACTACCCGCAAGTATGGAGGAACAGGTTTGGGACTTGCCATTACAGATAAGTTGGTGAGTTTATTGGGAGGTACCATAAAGGTTGCTTCACAAGAAGGTAAAGGCTCACAGTTTTCGTTTACCATTCAAGATTTTTCAAACGGCAGAAGTACTGTAAAACGCGGCAGCTTACTCAGAAAATATCACGGTACTAAAATGGTACTGGTTTCGCCTGAAAAGATTGTGGCTTCTATTATCCGTTCGCTAAACGATGAGCGGGGAATAAAAACCACTGTCGTTGAACAACTTGCCGATGTGCCGGGAGTAATGGATGGGGCTACTGCAATTTTTGCTGATGCAACTTCCATCAGCGATTATACCCTTCCAGAGTCGCTTAAAAACAGTGAGATTATCATTGTAAAACACCAACTGAAAGAGTTGCCTGCTGAGCTGGCAAAAGAGTGGGACGCCCCCAACCGTAAGGTTCTGAACTTGCCTGCAAACTCAGCTACCTACCAAAAATTGCTGGATAAACTGATAAAGGTAAAAGATAATCGCCCCCGTCCTATAGATGTTGCAGAAACAGCCAAAGCCAAAAACGAAGAATTACCCGACTTGAAAATGCTTGTTGTAGATGACAACAAAGTGAATTTGATGATGATGGAGGTAATTATGAAAAACATCGGGTACAAGGTTGATTTTGCCAACAACGGACGAGAAGCGGTTGACAAGTGCCTTGCGGGTAATTATAATTTGGTGTTTATGGATGTGCAAATGCCTGAAATGGACGGTATTGAAGCTACCTCTATAATTACCAAAGAACTTAAAGAGAAAAGCCCTGCCATTGTAGCACTAACGGCCAATGCCTTCCCCGAGGATAAGCAAGCCTGTATTGATGCCGGTATGATAGACTTTTTGCCTAAACCGGTTACAATGGATACTATTAAAGCGCTTTTATCACGTTTGTTTACCGATATACCTGTTATCAGTAAAGGAAAAAATAACCTTTCATAACTATATTTGGCATTTTTGTACCCCATACTACATGCACCGTTTTATATTGCTTAGTGTTGTTGTTGCCATAGCAGCATCGTGCCGCAGCATACAACCAGAAACTCCAACGTTAGCACCTGAAACATACGTAGCCCCTGCCCCACCCCCGTCACAAATAGATATTCCGGTACTGGTAGATTTAAAAAGCCTGTACGACCAAATAGAGAAAAACGTCCCTGCCAAACTTAATTCAACAGGTTACCCCGGTTGGCAACAAGATGCCAATTGCAACTTGCACTACCGTTGGAATTTTTGGCGTGAAAAACTCTCATTCGTCCCTAATAACAACACATTGGCTATTAACTGCCTAGGGTACTACCAAGGCGAGGGCGAAGCCCGCCCCTGTTGCTGGGATTGGTGCCCCTATGTAGGCACGGGTTGCGGTATGAATGAGCCTCCCCGCCAGCTACAATTAAGCATACTATCGGTAGTAAATATCAGCCCAACCTATCAGATACAATCTAATACTGCCGTTACCAAACTGATACCCATTAACCGTTGTAAAGTAACCACGCTAAATTTTGATATTACCGACAATATAATGGCGCAAACACGCGCGCCGCTGGATAAGGCGTGCAAAGATTTTGATGCCGGTATGGCTAAATTTAATTTACGCGGACAAGTAGAGCAAGTTTGGAAAACACTGCATACCCCAATGGCCATTGATACATTCGGCTTTTTGGTGTTCAATCCTTCGTCGCTGCGCATCAGCCCCATTACTACCAAGGGTGATGAATTGAGGTTTAGTTTAGGTGCCACAGCCAACCCTGCTTTCTTGCTGAATACCGCTAATCATCCGGCTCCGCCTAAATTGCCCGATTTAAGCAAAAACCCTAAGCAATCAGGCGGGTTTAGTGTGTATTTAGATACCCGGTTGCATTATGCGGAACTAACCAAACTGGTAAATGCCCAAATGAAAGGTATGAAGTTTGATTATGGCAAAAAGCACATCGAAGTGCTTGAGGTACAGTTGAGCGGTACGGGCAATCAAAAATTACTGATTAAAGTAAACTTTAACGGAAGTGTAAAAGGTTGGATGTATATGACCGGAACACCACAATTTGACAGTGTAACAAAAGAACTCATCCTACCCGATTTAGACTTTGATATAAAAACACGCAACGTGTTGCTAAAATCGGCCAAGTGGTTGTTTAACAACACCCTTACTAACTCTATGCGCCAAAATGCAAAGTTTTATGTGGGTGATATGCTTACCACTATACAACAACAAGTACAGCAAAACCTAACCAAAAACTGGGGTAATGGCATAAATACTACAGGTAAGGTTGAGGCAATTACCATTCGTAATTTATTTCCTGCCCCCGATTATTTACAGGTGAGTTGTTTCATCAAAGGCGACCTTGATGCTCAACTGAAAGAATTAAAGTGATTATTTGTTGTTAAGAGATTGTTGAATGTCTTTCCAATCCATTACGAAAGGTTTTTCTTTAAAACCTGCCGCAGGTTGATGGCCTAATATGTCTTTAATACGACTATCGTTGTGGGGATGAGTCATCATAAACTCCAAATCATCGTCGTAAGCCAGTCCCGCCTCGTTTAACTTTCTGAAAAATGACGCCAGTTTATAGGGGCTTATTCCTGCCTTTTCAAGTAAATCAATTGCAAAATGGTCGGCCTGTTTTTCATATTCTCGGTCAAACCTTTTTGAAAGCACCAGTTTCCCTGCTTCTTTAATCACGTTATCATCCCCTCCTCCTAAAATTGTACCCACGGCTTCAATACCCAGTTCTTTTGCCAGCTTCTTGGTAATATGTTTCTTTTCAGCGTGGCCGATTTCATGTGCCAAAACAGCCGCCAACTCTTCGGGAGATTCACAAAACTTAATCAGGCCTTCAAACACAAAAATGTGCCCTCCTGCAATGGTAAACGCATTAATTGTGGTATCGCGCAGGATGTAAAAGCGATAGTTATACGCTGGTAAAGGTACTTGATTCAACAGTCTACCGTATATAATGCGGTATGCTGAATCAACTTTGGGATACTGTGCGGTAATGTTTTCCCATTCCGTAAGTACCACCTTTTTAGCCATAATATCACCCAGCTTTTGCTCCTGCTCGCGACTTATTTCAATACTCGGAGCTTTCCAGTCTTTTGAAAAATAGGCAAACCCTGCCCAAATGGCCCCGAAGATGAGTACCAGTATTACAATATCTCTTACTAATTTCTCTCCCATAACTACATCGGCGGACGATTGGTATAAACAGTTTCTTCGCCTATGGTACTTTGTTTTGAGTACGCATAGTGATAAGCTAGTCTTCCGAAAAACAGCATGTAATAAAACCTGCCATTGTATGCCCTAACGGCTGCAATAAGGCTAAAAATTATATACACAAGGTTGGCAATAACCACCATTATTATATAACCGAAATACAAATCGGTAAAATTAAAAACGGGGTCAAAATCCTCCCCTACATTTTCAGTAACGCCTGAAGAAGTAAGGATTGAAAAAGTCCAAAACACAGCACCTGCATTCAGCAAACTTGTAGGCAGCTGAGATATCAGCGACTGCAAAGTGTGGAAGTGAATAAACCTTGATTTTTTTCGGTTTACAAAATAGTATATAACCGCTGCCAATAAATTGATAAGCGGTAAAGGCAACCCAACGCCTAACGAGGCAAACATCATTAAATAAGCACCCATCGCGTCTTGTCGCTCACGGGTGCTTATTTCTTCGGGTTGCGGAATGGGATGGTATCTTTCGTCCATTCTGGCAATTTAAATTATTGTCCTGAAAAAGGAGGGTATTCGTCGGTTAAGTAACTCATGTATAATGCAACACGGGTAGACCAACGCAGTGTACCTACGTTAAACTCGTGCCAGCTTTGAGGGTATTTACCGGTAAACAAAACCACCCACCAAGCTAAAAACAT
Source organism: Bacteroidota bacterium (assembly GCA_008933805.1). Taxonomy (NCBI): domain Bacteria; kingdom Pseudomonadati; phylum Bacteroidota; species Bacteroidota bacterium. The sequence continues at coordinate 94,769 of WBUH01000009.1, read as the reverse complement.
TAAAACGTTTCCTGCTATGCTTCTGAAAAGCAGAACAAACATGTGAGGTATGTAAACATATATCACTCCGAATAGCAAACGCAACAACACAGTACCTCTATTGCTTGTTTCGGGATATTCAAGCTCAATGTTAGATAACATATCGTCGTTGTTTTTATTTACCCAAAAATCAGGGTATCCGTCAACCAAATTACTGAGCACCGCATTTAACCGCAGATTCCACTTTTGTAACCCCAAATTAAATTCCCAAAAGCTGCGGGGATAGTTTCCGGTAAACAAAATCACCCAAAACGAAATGAATGAAATGATTGAAGACCAAAAAAGGGCAAAAAACAACATAAAAACATGTGGCAGTACAATGTAAAATGCACCGAAAAATGAACGCAGCAACAAATCGCCGCGTGAGTAATTTTCTTGATAAGTAACAGAGATTTTCATAGGCTAATGTGTATGATTAATAAATACAATATGTGCGTTTTTTTTTAAATTATTAATATGCTTGGTGTTAAATTTTAGCCCCTTATCTCTATTGTAGTGATAAGATTACATAGTAATCGCCCGCCTGCTTAGCTAAAAAACCTATTTTTGCCGCATGTACTTTGATATCAAAAAACGGGTTAAACTTTTATTGCACAGCTATGTCGATTGGCAATCGAAGTACCTTAACCACCGTAATTTTCTTATCATTCTATGCATACTTATTGGCATCGTTGCAGGGCTTTCAGCAGTTGCACTTAAACGTACCGCCAACTTCTTTGAGCACCTGCTCTCAAACTCTCTTCAGGGTTCATTTTTGCAAAACTCGTTTTTTATCTACCCGCTTATTGGTATTACGCTTACCGTAATAATTGTACGCTGGCTGCTAAAAGGCAACCTGCAACCGGGGGTAGCCCAAATAATATACAGCATTGCAAAACGCCAAAGCTATCTGGATAAAAACAATATATGGTCTCACCTGCTCACCAGCGCTATTACGGTTAGTATGGGCGGTTCCGTTGGGCTTGAGGCTCCTATTGTAAACAGTGGTTCGGCTACGGGCAGTTCCATCGCAAAAAACTTCCGTATTGGTTATAAAGACCGCACACTGCTACTTGCAAGCGGAGCAGCAGCGGGGTTAGCCGCCATTTTCAACTGCCCTATCACAGGGGTGATTTTTGCACTGGAAGTATTGCTGTTTGATTTCAGCATCCCGTTTATTATACCGTTGATTATTTCAACCGCCACTTCATCGGTGGTTTCACAGTTGTTATACCCTGAAAAGTTTTTCTTCCTCATCACCAACAAATGGGAATTAAACGCCATACCGTTTTACATATTATTGGGCATCGGCGTAGGATTGCTATCAGTGTACATGATACGTACATCGCTAAAAATCGAACATCACTTTTTTGCCTATCAAAATCCTGTAAAGCGCATATTATTGGCAGGTATCCCTCTTTGTGCCCTTATCTTTCTATTCCCACCTTTGTTTGGCGAGGGGTATGTAATGATTGAAAACCTACTGGAGGGCGCTGATACCAAACTGGGTGTCAACTCATTTTTCAGCCAATACATCGGCAGCGGTTGGTGGCTGCTTGCTTTTGCCGTTGGTATAATGTTTTTAAAAGTAATTGCGGCTGCACTAACGTTGGGTGCAGGTGGTAACGGCGGAATATTCGGCCCCAGTATGTTCACGGGGGCGATGGCCGGCTTTGTTTTTGCCCGTTTTATAAACCTTACGGGATTAATGACTTTGCAAGAATCAAACTTTATTGTGGCGGGTATGGCCGGTGTAGTAGCCGGTGTAGTGCATGCCCCGCTCACAGGGATATTTTTGATTGCCGAGGTAACAGGCGGGTACGCGCTGTTTGTGCCGTTGATGATTGTAGTGGCCATTTCATACTTTGTAACCCGTTCTTTCGAGCGGTATTCGATTTATCACAAACGACTGGCCGGAATGGGCATCGATTTTAAAAACCAAACGGGCGACGAAGAACTATAATTATACAATGGGTATAAAACCCGTTGCTATTCATTCTTTACGTTCAAATCCATGTTGGCATAAAAGCCTAAATCTTTATTCTTCAATAGCTTGGTTAAAAAAGCAATTTGCCCTGTATGGTATGATAGATGTTCAGCCACGTGGATGGCATTGCCCATACCCGTTAGTTTAAATCCCTGCACATTTCGCACGCGCATCAATTCCTCTGGGCTTGCAGCATTAATCACCTCAATGGATTTGGTTACTGTGTTTGAAAACTTTTTCCCTAACTGAGTCTTGGTATACCCTCCTTTTGCTGCAAACTCCTCATCCCTTGTGCGCTTATCTTCTTCCCCTCCTATTGATGATAAAATGTATTGAGTGGTGTTTCCGCAAAGGTGTAATATCAAATTGGCTACGCTGTTCAGGTTGCCGTTAGGTGTTTGCCACACTTCCTCTTCGCTCAATTCAGCAAGGCATTTCTCAACGCGCGGAATATTTTCTCCCATCCGCAGGGTTATTTGTGCTTTAAACTCGGCAAAAATCTGTTTGGTATCCATTACACAAATATAGTATTAGCAGGCATTGAACGGCTGTTTGTGCAATAACTGATTTTTATCATGCCGCTATCCAACAATTATCACAAAACAGTTGTAACAGGCTTCGGAACTTTGTACCACAATTCAGAAATAAAATAATATCGCTATGAAAATAGAACAGATATACACCGGCTGCCTTGCACAAGGTGCCTACTACATTGTTTCGGGCAACGAAGCTGCCATTATCGACCCTTTGCGCGAAATACAACCCTATATTGAACGTGCCGAAAAAGACGGCGTAACGATTAAATATGTGCTTGAAACGCACTTTCATGCCGATTTTGTCTCTGGTCATATTGATTTGGCCAAAGCCACAGGCGCAAAAATTGTGTACGGCCCCACTGCAAAACCTGCTTTTGATGCTTACGTAGCTACAGACGGCGAGGAACTTACTTTGGGCAAGGTACGTATTGAGGTGTTGCACACACCCGGACATACTATGGAATCGAGTTGTTTTTTGTTGAAAGATGAAAACGGCACTCCCAATGCATTGTTCACTGGTGATACCTTATTCATTGGCGACGTTGGTCGTCCTGATTTAGCACAAAAAGCGGCCAACTTAACAAAAGAAGAATTGGCAGGCTTGTTATACGAATCATTACGCACTAAAGTAATGAATTTGCCTGATGAAGTGATAGTTTATCCCGCACACGGCGCAGGTTCTGCCTGTGGCAAAAACATGAGCAAAGAAACGGTTTCTACCATCGGAGCACAAAAACAAACCAACTACGCACTTAGGGCTACTATGACGAAAGAGGAGTTTGTGAAAGAAGTTACCGACGGACTGTTACCCCCACCTGTTTATTTTCCGCAAAATGCCCGCATGAATAAAGAAGGGTACGAGGCCATTAACAAAGTGCTGCAACGCGGACAAAGCGCGTTATCCGTTGCCGCTTTTGAGGCTGCTGCCAACGAAACCGGTGCGTTGATTATTGATACACGTAACCCGGAGGATTTTGTAAGCGGATTTATTCCCAATAGCATAAACATTGGCATAAACGGAAACTTTGCCCCTTGGGTGGGTGCATTAATTACCGATGTGAAACAACCCTTGTTGCTGGTTTGTGAGCCGGGCAGAGAAGAAGAGGTGGTTACACGTTTGGCTCGCGTAGGGTACGACAATGTATTGGGCTACCTAAAGGGCGGCTTTGAAGCTTGGCGCGCCGAGGGCAAAGAAACAGATGAAATTGAAACCATATCAGCGTTTGAGTTTGCTCACCGCCAAAGCCTGCAACCTATGCCGATTGTGGACGTACGCAAAACAGGTGAATACGAAGCCGAACACGTAATAAACGCTTTAAATATCCCTTTGGATTATATCAGCGAAAACATGGCCGGTTTCCCTCAAAACGAAACTTTTTACCTGCACTGTGCAGGAGGGTACCGCTCGGTGATTGCAGCATCAATACTTAAGGCACGCGGATATGCCAACATGATAAATGTTGAAGGCGGTTTTACGGCCATTAAAGAAACACCGATTGCCCGTACTGCATACGTTTGCCCCACTGCTTCAAAATAATGATAAAACGATTTTTAATCCGTCACAAACTACCGTTGACAGGATTAGTAACGGGCGCAGGTGCCGGTTGGCTATACTGGAACCAAATTGGGTGTATTACCGGCACCTGTGCTATTACATCAAACCCTTTTAATAGCACCGTGTACGGCGCATTAGTAGGCTGGCTGTTGTTTAGCAGCTTTAAAAAAGAAACAAAAAAGAATACTTATTAATAAATCTGAAATAACATGGAAAACGTGATTTCTAAAATTAAAGGCAGCGAGGTTACCATTATTGATGTTCGCACTCCTGCCGAGTTTATGGGCGGTAATGTTGCCGGAAGTGTAAATATTCCCCTAAACGAAGTTCCTCATCGCTTGGATGAATTTAAAACCATGCAAAACATTGTACTTTGCTGTGCATCGGGTAACCGTAGCGGGCAAGCTACTATGTTTTTAAAACAAAACGGAATTGAGTGCGTAAACGGCGGCTCGTGGCTGGATGTTAATTATATAATTAGTAAACTGTAAGCATCAACTTAATACCCTACTTGGTAGGTTTGTAATTATCCCGAAAAACAAAATTGAAATGATACAACTGATTAAAAATATTTTAGGAATTGGCCCAAAAGTAGATTTGGGAGAATTGATTAACAATGGTGCGGTTATAGTGGATGTGCGCACCAAAGGCGAATATGCAGGCGGCCACGTGGCAGGCTCAATAAATATCCCTCTTGACCAGCTTAGAAACAACCTTAAAAAGTTTAAGAGTAAAGACCAACCCATCATTACCTGTTGTGCATCGGGTATGCGCAGTGCATCGGCTAAAGTAACACTCAAAAGTGCCGGTTTTACCAATGTACACAATGGCGGCAGTTGGAGTAGTGTAAACCGTTTTGTAAAATAAACATGCTCAATTTCATAAAATCACAAGTGTTGAGCCAATGGGGGTTTACACGCATTATACGTTTGGTACTGGGTGTTGTAGTGTTAATACAAGGCATACAAGCCGCCAGCATAATGCTTGCTATTTTTGGAGGACTTTTTATACTACAAGGCTTGCTAAATGCAAGTGGCTGCGGACCTAACGGTTGCGGTGTACCCCGCTATAAAGAGGACTTGAAAAGTAATAACACATCCAAGGAAACTACTTACGAAGAAATCAAATAAGTTGTTGAAGCTTTAACTACATTGGTTCAGTTTTAAGCTGAATGGTAGTGTGTCTTAACCCCTCTAAAACAAATTATTAAACAAAACGTTTAGCTTTAATGTGTATGAATAAATACGTTTTTAATCCACTGCTATTTGTAGCCGTGCTGTTTATCAGTATTAGTGCTGCATCGTGCCAAAATACAAAGCAAAAAGACAGTACCATAGCTGCCAAGGGCGGTAAAGTTGCTGTTGAGGAGTTTGAAAAGCTGCTTACACAAACAACAGATGCCCAGCTGATTGATGTGAGAACTCCCGATGAGTATACTGGCGGGCATATTGCTAACGCCGTAAACATAAATGTAAACGGTGACGATTTTGAACAAGCGGTAGGCGCACTTGATAAAACCAAGCCCGTTTTTGTGTATTGCTTGGCCGGCAGCCGCAGTGAAAGCGCTGCCGACTATATGCGTGCGCAAGGGTTTGCAACTGTGTATGAATTAAAGGGCGGTGTTTTAAAATGGCAGGCGGCAGGCAAAAACCTTGAAACAGGGAGTGCTACTCCTAAAAAACAAGGCATGACGCAAGAGGAGTTTTTGAAAAAGGTTACCACTGAAAACTATGTGTTGGTTGATTACCATGCTACCTGGTGCAAGCCTTGTATCCAGATGGCTCCTATGCTGGATAAGGTTGCTGCCGATAAAAAGGATAAGCTGACCCTTTTGAAAGTGGATGCCGATGAAAACCCCTTGTTAATGCAGCAAAAGGGATTTAGTGAAATACCCGTGCTTGAATTGTACCACAAAGGTAAACTGGTATGGAGCCACAAGGGGCTTATTGATGAAGCTGCTTTATTAAGCGGTACAAAACTATAGTTCTGCCACGTTAGTTATAAATAGTGAAGGCTGCCACATAATAGGCAGCCTTCTTTGTTTTCATAGTTTGCAATTCGTTTATTTTATTCCGCCGGCTATTAATTCATCAAGGCGCATGTAGCTTTCGTTAATTCCTTGTTCCATGCCCGACTGTAAAGCTGCGTCACGGTCTTCAACCGACTGAAATACATCTTGTATCACCAAACGGGTGCGATCGTTTGGTAACTCCTCAAACCGAATGGTCTCTAAACACACATGGCCTTTCTCGGGTAACCCTTCAAACTCAAATGTCTGAATGATTCTCTCAGGAGCAACACATTCATGAAACACCCCTTTAAAACCGTATTCGGCTTCGGGTTTACGGTAATGTACATACCTGTACTCACCACCGTTGCGGGCATCAAACTTATCAACCCGCATATTTAAATCCCGCGGTCCTAACCATTTAACAATTAAATCAGCATCGGTGTGTGCTTTGTACACCAATTCACGCGGAGCATCAAATTCACGAGTAATAAAAAACTCCTGTTTTCCTGCTTCAGCAGTAATTTTTGTTTCGTAGTTTGTAGTAGCTGCCATAATTTTTATTCGTTATTGTTTTTAAGTGCTTCCAAAACTTCATCAAGGGTATTGTGTGCCATAGCAAACCCTTCTTTAAAGCCCATTTGAACAGTCATTTCCATTGCCTCTGTCGATGCAAAAGTTATCATCACGTCCACCTTTGTTAACTCTGCTTCGCCATCAAAGCGCACCTCCCAATTACTACCCGGCAACTCCAAATTTTCATTCCCTTCCTCATCACAAAAAGCATCAACCGCATCGTACCCCTTGTGTGTTATTATGTTATCATACTTCATTTTAGCCCAATGCTTTTCTCCCGCAGGCCCCTCCATACTGTACAACCAGTTACCCCCATTGCTAAAATTCATGCTCTTAGTTTCATTTTTCCACGGTCTTGGTGCCCACCATTTATCCAAATGTTGTGGTTCTGTCCATGCTTTCCATACCATAGGTACTTCGGCATTAAACTCACGTTTCACAAGAATTTGCTTCTTGTCATCATACTTGGTATAAGTTGTCTTTTCCATGCGTTTATTTTTTTTGCTTTTTCATTTCGTTAAGTAATTCCTCCAATCTGTCAAAGCGTTCTTCCCACATTTTTTTAAACGGCTCTAACCAATCGTTCACTTCCTTCAGCTTGTCGGCTTGTATATAACAAAACCGTTCTCTTCCAAGGGGTTTAATCACCACAAGGCCGCACTCGGTTAGTATTTTAATATGCTGTGAAATAGCAGGCCTACTCACGTCAAACTTTTCAGCTATAGTATTAAGGTTCATGGGTTGTTGTGCTACCATGCTGATAATGTTACGTCGTGTAGGATCTGCGATTGCCTGAAACGTATCCCTGCGTGCTGCTACTGCCATGATTACGTAAGTATTTGCTTACAAATTAAAATGTAAGCGTTTACTTACGCAAATTTTTACAACAAATTATCTGTCGATAGAATGTAAAACACTACAAATAAGATAATTAAAATTAATCAACTATCGTTCTGAAAGTGAGGTTGATGCGGGGCTTATGCACTGATGTTGTAGGAGGCAACCGATGTAGCCAGTGGGTTTGTGTAGTTCCTTTCATTACCAGCAAACTGCCGTGTTCTAAAAGTACTGAAACGGTTTCTTTGGTATGTTTATGCTTGAATGAAAACTTACGCTCAGCACCAAAACTTAATGAGGCTATGGCTCCGTTCCGTTTCAAGTCTTTTTCGGCATCGCTGTGCCAGGCCATACCTTCTTGACCGTTGTGGTATAAATTGAGCAGGCAAGAGTTATAGGTTTCGCCTGTTTTATCCTCTGCCAAGGCTTTTAGGGCTAATAACTCGGGTGTCCATGGCAATGCACGTTTAGTAGTGTTAGAGTAGCTGTATTCATAATCTTTATCACCATACCACGCCACTTTGCGTTTGGTAACAATGTGTTTGCCGTATATTACAGCTTCATCATTACGCCATTCAATACGTTCTGATAAATATGCCAAAAACTCATTTGCAGCAGTAAAAGGCATTACCTTACCATAGTAGTTCACCTCCCCGTCTTTGGGTAGCAGGTTCTCCATTTCGGCATTTATATCAGTAAACAAGTTCATTCTTATATTTCAGATACCCATAAAGTCTGCACGCAACGTACAATTCCTTTCTTTTAATAACAAAAAACCGACGGTTTTGCTTTTGTAACGGATTGCAAAACTTGCAATTTGACAACGCAAAACCGAAAACCATTGTAGAACATTTATAAACCGTAAAAAGTATCCATACTTCCCTATAAAGTATAATTTAAGCATCTAAAAGTGACTGACTTTTGTTAAAAATTTAAACATACTACAAATGAACAAAACAGTCTTAATTACGGGAGCTTCTCAGGGTATCGGAAAACTGGCCGCCCTAAAATTCAGAGGACAGGGATACAATGTAATAGCGGTCTCAAGATCAATTTCCAAATCCCAAGAACTAAAGTCAAAAGGAATTGACCTTTTTGACATGGACATTTCTAATGACGAAAGTATAAACTCGGCTTTTGAAAAGATTTATGCGAAGTATCCAAAAATTGATATTCTAGTTAACAATGCAGGGTTTTCGCAAAATGGCTTTGTTGAAGAACTCACATCGGAGCAACTTCGTTATCAATTTGCCGTTAATGTTTTTGGGTTGATAAAAGTTACACAAATGGTTTTGCCTTCAATGCGCAAAGCAAAAACAGGTAAAATCATCAATATTGGTTCAGTAGGCGGAGATTTTACTTCACCCGGAGCAAGTGCATACCATGCTTCAAAGTATGCGGTTGAGAGTTTTTCGGATGGGATGCGACAAGAGTTGAAATTCTTTGGAATTGATGTTGTTCTTATTAAACCCGGAGGTGTATCAACGGATTTTACAGCGAATGCCAGATCCAACTATCCTGAAGCCATAGAAGGTAATCCTTATGGAACCTTAAGACACAAGTTCAATGATATGTTGGATACAATTTTAGATCCGGATAAAAGCAGTGTGTCGCTTCTATCCCCGGATAAAGTAGTAAGTGTTATTCTGACTGCTGCAACAACCGAAAAACCAAAACCACGTTACAAGGTTGGTGCTCTGGCAAAGATGGTTCCTTTGATGAAAAGGTTAATGTCAGACAAATCATTCGATAATATGCTCTTGAAACAATTGAAACTAACCTAACCGATTTCATCCTTGGACTACAAATTTGCATCATAACACAATTCATGTCCTAACATCCCTTGATTTATGTTTTTATCAAACGCTTAGATACAAACTTTTTTAGATATCTTGACTCATAGTGTTTAACAAATAGATTCATCAATAAGAAACTTGTCTCACCAAAACAAATAAGATGAATACTTTACTATGAGATAGCGTTTGATAAAAAATGGGGGGCTAACGAAAAGCCTCCGCATTAAAGTTCATAATCAAAATTACAAACTATAACTATTGGGGCAGAGGTAATCGTAACACCATAGCCAAGGGTTTAAAAGCTAAAGAAAACATTACGACGCATTACTCTTGCTTATATGCTTAACTGAGGGTGGAGCAGAAAGGACGACCAATTATTCTACGTATTGAAATGAAAAAAGACACTTTTATAAGACTAAAATCGATTGCGGATTTACACCGGTTTATTGGGTTTGAAAGCCCGAGGCATCCGCTTATCTCAATTATTGATTATTCTACAGTAAAACCAATTGAAGGATTAACAAAGTCTAATATTGTAAACGAACTCTACCTAATCAGTATCAAAGATGTCGGGCCAAAGGATGTAAGGTACGGTAGAAGTCACTATGATTTTCAAGACGGCTGTTTGATTTTTATGGCTCCGAATCAAGTTTTTTCTATTTCTGACTCCGACTTAAAAACCAATTTTTCAGGTATTGGTATTTACTTTCACCCTGATATACTTTTGGGGTCATCTCTTTCAAAAAACATTTCAAACTATTCATTCTTTGAATACCGAACCAACGAAGCTTTGCACCTTTCAAATGCGGAAAAAGAAACCGTTAAACATATTTTCTCAAACATAGAAGCCGAAATCGGAGACCTCATAGATAAGCACACACAAGAAGTTTTGGTTTATAACATTGAACTTTTGCTGAAATACTCAAATAGATTTTATGAACGACAACATATCAGTAGAAAGAGCATCTTTACTCTTTTGCCATGTAGCAGCATTGACACCTTTGGCAGCAGCTTGTTGTTGTGTACCATAAGCCCATTTTAATTTTGAAGCCATTTTACCCAAGTTGAGTTTCATAGCAAGTAAGAAGCCGCCACGAGCTGCAATACTTAATGGGTTATACTTTACAACCGCCTTGACAGCTACTTTAGCAGCTTGACCAACTTTCTGACCAACAGTTTTTACGGTGTTCTTTACATTGGTAAAAAAGCCTTTGACATTGATTCCACTCAGAGCCAATTCGTCCGGGTCGTAATCAATACCATTCATAGCAGTTATGCCATTGCGCATATTAAGTTGAGATTCATTCTTTGCTAGAATGTCCAATGCTTCGTCACGCTTGTCGGTGTACCAATACTGAATAGCATAGTCCAACATTTTAAGGAGTGCCTGTGGATCATCCACAGTTGAAACCATATTCGGATTTTGTGCTACCGCATTACGAGTAGCTACAATATTTTGATAGAGTTTATCCAGGTCTGATTGATTGGTGACTGCACCTAAACCAATACCGGACAGTGATGTTGCCATAACTGCATCATAGTGGTCATTGCCTGACACACCACTGAGCACGGCTACGTTTATGCCTTTTAAGTTCATTGTATAATCCATTTTATCGGTGTATTTTTTCTCATAGTTGAATTCAGAAACCACTCCGTCAATCACACAGTAGTTGGTTCCGTCCATTGGCACAATCACGTACACGTGTTGCCATGAATCCTGGCTATACTTAGTGATTCTGAACTTGTGAGGAATTTGCAGATTGGTTAAGATGCTTGAAGCGAAAATGCTCATGCAGTCACAGTCAACCCCGGTGGCTCTTTCAGCCCAACTTCTTGCAGGTCTGCGAAGCTGCTCAAGTCCTCGTTTATCCAACTTGTATTGGATATAGGAGTACATGAATTCCCAAATGGCTTTACAAGTATCAAGGGTGGAAGACCGCCTGAGTAATGGAGCGATTCGCTTGGTGTCGTCAAGGTATTTCCAAACGACTTTCTCCATTAACTCAACCGTATCGGTTACCTCACCATCATTAATGATGACACGGTCACGCTCATCAGGTGGTGGGAAATACGGATTATAGCGGCTTCCATCTTTGATGCTGCGATAACCACTGGTTACAATTTTGCTTGGTATGTGAGATAGTGCCTGCATTAAATCAATTTTTCAGAGGGCGACTGATAAAACAGTCCGTTTACATAGGTGGTGAAATACATTTCCATGGGCACACCCAACTGAGCAACCAGGTTCTTTTTATTCCCCGATTTCCAGGCAGTTATTACAGCAGGTATTTTTGTGACGATGTTCTTGATAAGTCCGGCAAGGATTGACCAGGACAATTCAAGTTCGATCGTATCAATCTTAGTTACGGCAAGTGGCTGAATGACGATTTCTTTATTCTCGGCATCAGATTGCGTTAAGAACTTGTTTTTAGATGTTAGTGTTACCACTGGCTTTGTGATGCGGATGCTATCACGAGAGGGATTATTGACTTCTACTTCTGTTCTGAAGGTCAAACCTCCTAGGTTGATTGAGTGAATGCGAGGGTTGACCATCTTCATGGTAGAAACGTCAGATACATTCTGCATTTTCAGCAGTCTGACCATACCATAAAAAAGGCCTGCACCTATCGCTATACCCAATACTTTATTCATCGTCTCCGAAGTTTTTGAAATACTTATTGAGCTTTGCTGAAATATTGTCGAGTGCCTTTTTTACCACATAACCGGCAGCAGCGGATGCAGCAGCATATAAAACAACAGTAGTGAGACCAGGAAGGGTAATAGCCATTAAAAGAGGCTTCGCTGTTACAGCTTTTCCTACGCCTCCAACGACACCTGAAACGGTGGTAAATATCGAAGTGTGTGAGTGATGTGGCATGAAGTCTTGCATCGTTTAGGATACAAACTTCTAAAATGAATAATTGGGAAAAAGGCGTTTTAGGGCGTGTGAATCTCTATAATGGCCAGTGTTAAATTATGAGGGTGAATTGTTATCTTAAAGGGTAATTAATGAAATTTATAAAGTTCGTATTTAGTGCTAAACAAAAGAGATTTGTATATTTTTTAGCCAAAATTTAGTATCGATTAGAAAAGCTATAACCACACACATAGGCATACAAAATCTATTTTTCGTGAAGTTTGTATTAAAGTAATTGCTTAAATAAACAAATTGACTAATTTTGCCCTATGGAAACAATTTCTTGTATAAGACTACAGGCGGACATTAAGCAAATCAACCGTTGTAAAGGTCGAGTTTCAGAACTGAATAATTCATTTGACTATCTATCGAATGGACTTGAATTGGCGGCTAATAATGTGAGACTGAAAATCCTGTTTCTACTTTATGAAGAAAAAAAACTTTGTGTTTGCGACATAAGTGACATACTCGGCATGACCATTTCGGCAATTTCACAACATCTGCGAAAACTCAAAGATAGAGGACTAATTGAAACGGTAAGGCAAGCACAAACTATTTTCTACTCTTTGACAAAAGAGTATGCTAAAATGCTCCAACCATTTTTCAAAATACTTGACGAAAACAGAATTTTGGAAACAATATGAAACCAGAAAATAAATTAATCGGTGCAGGACTTTTTACTGCAATTGCCGCTTCTATGTGTTGTATCACACCCGTATTGGCTCTTGTTGCTGGCACAAGCGGACTTGCTTCAACTTTCAATTGGCTTGAACCGTTCCGACCATATTTTATCTTTCTGACAATTTTGGTTCTTGGCTTTGCTTGGTATCAAAAGTTAAAACCTAAAAAGCAAATTGAGTGTAATTGTGAAACAGAAGAAAAACCAAAGTTTATTCAATCAAAAATATTTTTAGGAATTGTAACAGCATTTGCAATCATAATGCTAGCTTTTCCATATTACTCAATCATTTTCTACCCAAAAACAGAAAAGCAAATCATAATGGTTGACAAATCCAATATACAAAAAGTAGAATTTACGATTAATGGAATGACTTGTGCAAGCTGTGGCGAAATTGTAAATCACGAAGTAAATAAATTGAAAGGAATAATAAATTCAATCGCTTCATATGAAAATGGAAATGCAATTGTAGAATTTGACAACTCGAAAACAAATATTTCTGAAATCGAGAAAGCAATAAACTCAACAGGATATACTGTAACTGACAAAAAAGAAAATTAAAATGGAAATCATATTAGAATCAACAATAACTTGTCCCAACTGCGGACACAAGAAAGAAGAAACTATGCCGACAGACGCTTGTCAATATTTTTACGAATGTGAAAAATGCAAACAAGTTCTAAAACCAAAACAAGGCGACTGTTGTGTTTATTGTAGTTACGGAAGTGTGAAATGTCCCCCAATTCAGCAAGACAAGAAATGTTGCTAACAAAAGTCAAAAAAGCCAAGCTAGTAGAGATTTGACGCATTAACTGGCGCATTACTTCGTATGACAGTTTTACTGTAGGCTCAATTGTATTTCTTGCATTTAACATCTGTACTAAATAATAGCCTTAATGCCAAATTGCATTTTTTTGGAAATATACTATGGTTCTCCAAATTCATCCACAATAACTTTTACATGAGCAGGTGTTAATAAACGATTACCAGGCTTGTAACCTAAACTTTGAAGTATTGGCAACACCTTGTCATTTAATTTAATCCATCTGCGCAACTGTGCACTAGCACTTTTTTTTGATATGCTTGGGAAATACAATTGTGCGAGCTCCCCAAAGCCATAAGATTTGATTTTAAATTTGTCTTCCATATTCTAAAACAGTCTAAAGATTTATTAAAAAAGCCCTGGGATTTCCAGGGCTTTAAGTTTACATTGCCAATGTTAATCGCTGTCCAATCTTCTGCGATAATCGTAACATATCGTCACCGACTTTTTGGTCAACAATTCGAGCGTAATGTTGTGTACTCATAATGTTCTTGTGTCCAAGCATTCTACTTACACTCTCAATCGGCACACCATTCGTAAGTGTTACAGTAGTTGCAAAAGTGTGACGAGCTACGTGAAAGGATAAATTCTTTGTGATTCCACAGAGGTCTGCAAGCTCTTTTAAATATGCATTCATTTTTTGATTGCTTATGATTGGCAAAACATGGTCATCATCTTTCAAAGCATCGAGTAATACATACTTATTAATAATCTGCATGGCAACTTCTAACATCAATACACTTGTTCTTCCTCCGGTTTTTTGCCTTCTAGTTTTAATCCAATATCCCTGAGTATTTTTCTCAATCTCTTTTTTGCGTAGCTTATAAATATCAATATAGGCAAGTCCTGTGTAGCAAGAGAACACAAAGAAATCTCTAACTCGAATTAATCGTTCAATGTCGGAGGTAAATTCCATGAGTGTTCTTAATTCATCTTCGGTAAGATAGGGACGGTCTACTTCTTTCATCATAAGACTTATTCCAACGAAAGGGTCTTTAAGCAACCAACCATGACGAAGACAGATGTAGGTGATACGTTTTAGGTTCTGCAAAAATTTAGTTGCAGTGTTGTAGTTGCATCCTTTTTCTGTTTTCAGATACATAGCGAACTGTGTAATCATGAAATGGTCTACTGACTTAATTGGAACATCACTAGTCTTGTAATACTGTTTGAGGTAGTTGGCGAAATGATTTTTTGCTGCATTGTATTTCTGACAAGTAGCAACGGTACTTTCTTTACCGATTAACTTACGAAGCCCTTCGATATGTTCTTCCCATATCTCAATAATCATTTTAGGCTTGGCTGTGTTTACTCCGAGAACTGCATCTCTTACCATGGGCGGAGTAACGACATCGTGCATAGTAATTAAATCGGAATACCGCTGACGAGTACGAGTGAGAACAGCATCGATGTATTCATTGAATTCACGAGCTTCTACAGTTCTCCCTTTGAGACGAGAACGTTTGGCATCCCAATCATCGGGCTGCACACTACGTTGAAGTTGCATCACGAGGCGTTCCCCGTTGATGTTGATTTTCATAAGAACAGGAACTTCTCCGTTCTTCTTTGCTTTTGTTCTGCTGATGTAAACGACCAGCGAGAAATTGGCTTTTTGGTTTGACGACATTTGGCACAAAAATTAAGTTGTGCCCCCCTTTAAATGTTTTACAAAAATACGGAAACCAAGCGAAAAAACAATATCTAATTAATTGATTTTCAGTCTATAATAGTCTAAATCAGTCTACTTGCTTGGTTTCTTTTTTGGCCTCTAAAAAAAAGAAACCCCCTTAGAAACCAAACCCATAGACTTTTATAGACTTTTTTAGAAAATGAAGAACAAAAAAAAGCGTGTAAAACCTTGATTTTACACGCTTTTAGACTGTTTTAGACAATCTTTTGGCGGAGAGAGAGGGATTCGAACCCCCGGAGGTGTAACCCTCAACGGTTTTCAAGACCGCCGCATTCGACCACTCTGCCATCTCTCCGTAGTGGTTGCGTAAAAGGACTGCAAAAATATACTTTTTACCTTTCATGTCAAGCCCTCAGCAAAAATATTTTTAGCTATACCGCTTGTCTTTAAACGTATTCTCCAAATTCTTGGGGGTAAGTTGCTCCGTGGTTAGCTTATGTTCCAACGCCCTATCAATACTCACATTTAACTCAAAACCAATTAGTAACACCATCGAATTGAAGAAAATAAGCAGCATAATTACTATCAAAGTCCCTATAGAACCATACAGTTTATTGTATGAATTAAAATTGTTAACATAGAACATAAATCCATAGGTTGTGACTAATGATAGCACTGTTGCAAGGGTAGAACCTACGTTAAAAAACTTCCATTTGCGTTTTTTTGCAGGGCCGTAATAAAACAAACCCGATATAAGACAATACAAAAACAATATGGTTAAGAACCATTTTACAAACAACAACAAGTAGTACTCCAGCGAATCGCCGAACAAATTCTTATCGTTTAAGAAATCTAGTACTACTGTGCCCACCGTGGTAAGGATAATACTTATTATCACCAATAAGGCTGTGTAAACGGTAAGCCACAATGCTGCCAATTTTTGCCTCCATGCACTGCGGGTTTCAATGGCATCCGTATAGGTATTAAAGGCTTCAATCAGCGAGTTTACACCGTTGGTGCTAAAGTACAATGCCAACACAAAACCCAGTGACAACAGCCCCCCTTGACGCTTTTGCAAAATATCGCTAAGGGTGCTTTTTATGGCCTCAAAAGCATTGTATGGGGTAATGTTTTGTATAAACTTGAAAATCTCGTCTTCAAAGTCTTTTAATGGCAAATACGCTATCAAGGTAAAGAAGAAGATAGCAGCGGGAAACAATGCCAAAAAGAAGTTGAAGGCTATGGCCGAAGCACGGGTGTTGATGTCTGAATTACTAAGCCCCTTAATAAAAAAGGATAGTACGGTATAAATGCGCAAGCCTTGTAACCCCGGAAAAGTTAATTTTTTCAGCAGGTCCATCAGTGCTTTGTAGGGCGGCACTTTGCTCAACAACCATAAGTGAATTTTTTCCATCAGTCACTAAAATAAGGCAACAACCCATTCATAATTTCTTGCGGACAACGTACCGGCCTGCGGGTGGCCAAGTTCATAAATACTAATATAATGCTTGCTTTTGTTATCAGCTCGGTATCATTATATACTTCGTATTCTGTTATAAACTTACTGGTAGGCAGTTGACGTATTATTGTTTTAACAGTAAGGGTTTCATCAAAAAAAGCAGGACGTTTAAAATCAATGCTCATATGGGCTACAGGCATTGCAATACCGCTTGCCTCAAGTCCTTTGTATGTAATTCCAATCTTTTCAATCGCATCCACACGGGCCAACTCAAAATACATGGCATAGTTGCCATGATGCACATATCCCATTTGGTCGGTTTCGGCATACCGTACCCGTATTTTAGTCTCAGCTACAAACATTCACTGCAATAATACTTAATTAACGGCATTGACTCCCTAACCTGTATATAACAAAAACGCCCCATATAGGGGCGTTTGTAAACTATCGTTAGTATAAGATTACTTCACTACAAAGAACTGAACACGGCGGTTTGCTTGCAAGTGCATAGCACCGGTTCCTTTGGTAATAGGCTGACGCTCACCATTGGTTTTGGTTATCAACCTTGATGGGTCTACACCAAAATCAACCAATAGTTTTTTAACATTATCAGCGCGGCGTTGTGCCAAACGAAGGTTGTACTCGTCGCTGCTGCGCATATCGGCATTACCAATCACTTCTAATTTAATGTTAGGGTTGTTTTTCATTGCCAACGCCACGTTTTGCAAATCAGGAAGGTGGGTTGGATAAGGCTCATCCACGTTGGTGGCAAAGAAGATAGCAGGTAAGAAACTTACACCGCCACCGCCGCCCATACCGGCTGAAATGTTATCACCTTGGTTGTTTACGATTTGGTCGGCCAATGCCTTGTTCATAATGGGTATACCTTGGTGGTTTACCAAAAATTCTGAAGGTGTGCTTGGAGACAAATCTAAAATATCGGGAACACCGTCGCTATCTTCGTCTTCGGCAATACCTGTATTGGCATCTACCTTAGCACCCGGAGGTGTGTTAGGCTCTTGGTCGTTTACATCGGGTACACCGTCAGCATCTAAGTCAACAGCTTCACCACTACCCCATACTTTAGCGCCGGCAGGTGTGTTTTCTTCTTTGTCAAAGCGGTCAGCAACACCGTCGCCATCGCTATCTTTATCAAGTTTATCCAGTTTATCTTCTAACTTAGATATCTCTTCATAAACACTGGTAATAGGGTTAATCCAATCCAAGTGTTCTTGGCCTTTTTTACCTATTTTAATGTTTAATACTATTTGAGGGAATGAGTATGAATCGAAACGACGGTTAGGGTGAATAGGAGCGTTCAAAATATCCATTGAGTCTGTACGTACCCAACGCATACCATATTCAATACCTAAATCAATTGATTTTGTGATGTTACGCTTAACACCTAAACCATAGGTGAAACAAATATGGGTACGGTCGTATTGTAAACTAGAGGTTTGTCCGGCAGGAGCTGAAGTATATTCAAACTCTGATTTGCTGCTCATTATTACTTGCCCGATACCGGCAGCTGTGTATATGTTCCAATTCCATTTTTTGCGGAAAAATGAAATGTTACCAAGGGTTAGCACACCTTGCAATTGGTATTCAAGTATGCGTGAATTTAAATCGTAATAGCGGAAATTAAACTGGGTTGGTTTTTCAACTTCTGAGCGTACGCTGGCATAGTTTGCCAAAAGGCGAATGCCTAATACGTGAGAGAAGTTATACCTTAGGTTACCACCTACTGAAATACCGGGTTTCAGTTTGTCGGCATCGCCGTGAAAAAATGAAGTACCTGCTTGAAAACCCACCACAAAATTCTTGGCATCTTTGTTTTGTAAAAAACGTAACGATGTTTTTTGTTTAGAGTTTTGGCTTGAGCTCTTCTTGCTTTGTGCATTCGCAACAGTTGCACCCAGCAGCAAAAGACCGGAAACCAACGTTACTTTAAAGATTGTTTTCATACAACGATTTAAAAAACTTTTTACCAATACTACCATTATTAATGTATTAAACCTGCTTAACTTATTAACCAACAATGATACACAAAGTACCCGTTTTGCTTTTAGGCACCCGTTTTAAAGTGTATAAAGTTAAGTATTATTTTTATAAAACCAATATTAGCAAGGGTTTTGTAAAACAATTTGCCCAAAGTTTATAAAAAGTAATGGTTATTTATGATCTGTATATTTTTTTAAACAGCCCTTGTGCAATTGTTTAAAACCTGTACGAAAGCGAGATTCCCAATAATAAATACCAATCTTTATTCTCGGGTTTACCTCTTCTGGCCCCCTCTGTAAATCTGCCTCCCGAAGGGTCTATAAGGTGTGATACTGCATCAGGGTCGGTACCCGAATTGGCGGCTTGTACTTTAGCTATGTTGGGAAACTTACCGCTCACATCGTCTAAGTAATCGGTAAAGGTTTTTACAAAGTTTACTTCCAGCTCTGCAATAAAGTTGTAGCCCAACATGGTTTTAAAGCTGAAACCAACGGGCAAGGCCAACTGTGTAAGTCTGTATTTTTTTCCATTGCCGCTGGTTTGTCCCTCGGTGCCTATATCTCGCAAACTGTACCATTTGCCTTGGTATTGTGCCTTGGGATTAAAGTGAAATACGGTAATACCTGTAGATAAACTTGGAATAAACCTGTTTTTATCACTAAAGATATAATGGCTTAAATGATATTCAGCCTGTATGGTAAAATCATACAACGGCGACCTGAAACTAAGGTTACGTTCGCGGCGCAGTTCGCTGGGCGAGTAACGGTCGTTGCCACTCAACGCCCCGTAATTAAACATTGCCCTGAATGATATTCTGCGCGAATAGTTATACCTGAACCTGATACCATAGGCATCGTTTATCTCGTCACGGTTAAAATCGTTGGTACTTAAATCTCCAAAATAATTGGTTACGCCCAGCATTAAACCCAGTTCATACGAGTGGGCTCTTTTTTCCAGCTCTTTCAGTTTAGGGTCAACTGTTTCAATAACACCTTCGGTGGGTGGCGGGGTTTTCCATTTAAATGCATTGGCATAAAACACCTCCAAATCAATTTTCCGGTTCATTTTATACAACCCGAAAATCCTGTTCAAGTAAAACTTACCAAAGCTTGCAGCAGGCAACTCAAAACCTTCTTGGTCTTTAAGCCCGCTAAACACTAAATAAAACCCATGCTCAATGCCTGCAACTTTCTTCACCAATAGTTTGGCTTCTGTTGCACCAGCACTGTAAGTAAAGTCGAAATCATACAAGGGTTGTGTAAATATCTTGCCCAACGAAGTATCTAAATAGGCCGCAAACAACACCGGTTTTTGGTTTTTTGCAATAGGCTTAGACAGTTGCAATGTGATTGTTTTACCAATAAAATCTACTACCGGTTTATTCGGGTCGTTCTTGCCTGAATCTAATGTAATTTGTGTGATGAATGCTTTTACCTCTGCTGCGGGCTTTATAAGGTAGGGCGTATGTTTTAACTCAGGTGCGAATTTATCTTTATGAAACCCGTAAGTGTTTTTATTCACCCACTCGCTATTAGCCTCTTTTCCCCAATAGTTTTGGGTAATATCAATCTCTTTCGCAGTACCGTCAAACCCTGTTCCCGCCATGTCCAATACGGTATCGCTGTGTTCATGGAAAATATAATTTCCCGTAAACACATTGTTTTTAATTGAAATCGGCTTTTTCTCAGCATCAGCGTCCATTTCCCCGTTCAGCGGATTGTCTTTTGCGCGGGGTTTAAAATCGTACACCGTATTGTTAGCAATAAGGTTGTTGATAAAGTTGTATTGAACGTTATAGGCTGATAATGCTTTGAAAGTGATGCAGCTTAGGTTATCGGCAAATATGTTACCCTCAAAATCAAACTGTATGGTGGCTGTGTTTTTTAAATGCTCTGCATTACCCACCAATACTCCTGCATCGTTGTTATTGATGTTTTTAAACTGGCAATTCTTAATCAATACTGATGACCTGTACCAGTTATTATCAAACGTTAAAGGGCGTATCAGCCCGCTAAACTCAGCATACTCAATGTGGACAGCAGCCACAGGATTGGGCCCCGCAAAGCTAATCCCCATGCCTTCATCAGTGCTATTAAGGCTGTAAAAACTTACAAATTCGTTAGGGCGACCTATTACTTTTAACCCGCCTAATACTACAATTTCGGAACCGGGGTTAAACACCAATTCACTACCGGCCTCAATGGTAAGCGTAGCATCTTTTGCTACGCGCAAATTGTTTTGTATCAGGTAACGGCCTGCCGATAGGGTTTTATCTGAGAATATATTTCCCGAAAGGGTAATAAATGCCGAGCTATCGTTTTGTGCTCCCACGGCAAACAGCGCAGGGGCAAAAAACAACAATAAAACGGTATATTTTATTACCTTATTCATACATTTATTTTACACTAAATACTACAGGGGCAACATCTTTGGTAGTACCATCTGTGGCCTCTATACGCACATTATCAATAATTAATAAATCGCCAGCTTTTAAATCGCGCACCAATCTGCGGCTTTCTGACGAAAAATCTCTGCCTTTATTAACTACTGACTCTTTGCCGTAGTTGTTCACCTTCACTACCTCGTAACTCAAAATATTATATACATCTTCTTCACCGGGTAAAGCTATTGAGGCAGCAGTAAGTTTATCCTGTACCTGTAATATTTTACGCGAGATATTACCCCCTGCCCTGCCATCAAGCATTACTTGCGGCGAGGGTAGTTTTTTTACTTCGTAAGTACGTTGGGTTACTAAATATCTCCCCTCTTCATTCAAGGCATATATTTTTAAATGAGCCAACCCTTCTTTGGTAAATCGTAAGTAGTATTTACCACCGAAAGGAATTACCTCACCCATGTCAATTTCAAGCTCTAAGTCTTTGTTTTCAAATTCTGTAGCCTGCACTTTAATGGGGTTATCAACGCCCATGTACAAAATCTCAGGGCTGTTTTTTTCTGAAAACGCTGTACGAAGGTTGGTAACCGCAAAATCTTGTGATGCAGTATTAATGCTATCTACCACTAAAAACTCATACTTGCCTGCTTTGTTGGGTGTGTAGCGTACCACTCCATCTTGACTGATGCTTAGCTCTTTTACTACCTTTCCTTGGTATTTAACATAGCTTTTAACACCTGTGTACCCCCTTGCACTATCCAGCAAAATAACTCTGAAAGCAATTTTATCGCCTACAATAAAGTTTTTGGTGGCCAACACCTCAACCGCAATTGAATTGGTTGATAATATGCTGATACTCCTGCCGCTTTTGTTTTGGCTTTGGTTGCCCGCAAGGTATTTTATCAGCTTGTGTTTGGTAAACAATAAGTCGGTACGGATTTTATGCAAATTGGCAATAGCCACGGCCAATGGCGTTTTGCTAAAGAAAAAACTTTCCCAACTGCGCTCTTTACCCGATGCACCTTTTAATATCATACCGGTTGGTAAAACAGAATCCAGTCCCGCGGTTAACGCTGACAGGTTGTAGGTGTGTATTTTTTGTTTAATGGTTTCTATCTTTTCTTTTAGCTGAATAGCCTGAGTGCTTTTAACCAAAATACGGTTTGACACCATAAAGTTTTTAGAACTGTTAAGGTATTGGTTGGCATTATAACCACCTACGCTATTTTGCAACAGCAAAGTCATTGTATCTATTTGGTCTATGGCTTGGTCTATGGCTGCCGAAACATCCATAACGTTATAAAAATCTTGTGCTAAGGGTGTATTTAAAAACAACTGCTCATCTAAACGAGCCATGTCCTCATCAATCTTGCTTTGGTAGTCATTACCGGCTTGCTCAAATGATAAAGCGGTGTATTTACTTGAGTCTACAAACTCCGAGGGTAAATAGATAAATGCAAGCGTTATAAACACAATGTACATCAGGTTTATAAGCTTTTGCCTTACCTGGTTATTTGTATTCCCAAACATCCGCCCCGCAGTTATTTACTATCAACCCTCTTATTGCGCATTACCATTACCTCATTAAAATCGTTGTAAAACTCATTAATGCTGCCAAGGTTGCGTTTCAGTTCTTTCATTTGCAGTTCGTACCCGTTGTTGGCATCTTCCAGTTTTTTTATGCTGGTGTTCATGCCTTCAACTGAACGCGTTAACTGGGTGAATATGTCGCTCAATTTGTCGATGTTTTGCTCCATCTGCTCCAACTTCGTTTCAAGATAAGCCGAGTTGCGCTTCACCATCTCGTTATTCAATCCCACTTGGTCGTATATCTGAACATCTTCTTCGGTTTCATCCAAGATGCCCGGAAAAACCTTTTCCCATTTGTATTTATTGGGTTTGCTGGTAAACCTGAATGATGATATTAAAAACACCAATACTTCGGTTCCCAACCCGATAATAAATATCTCATCGGCGTAGTTCCAATCCATAAACTTGGCCATTGCGCCAAGTATTACAATGGCTGCTCCAACGCCATAAACAAAATTCAGAAAATCAAACTTTGGCTTAACTCTTTCCATCGTACACACCTTATCCTGTGTACAAACAAATTTATAAGATAGAATGTGCCTTAGGGTGTGGTATTATACCAGTGGTGGCAAAAGTATGATGAGTGGTTTATTTTCGTGATTAAAGGT
Organism: Bacteroidota bacterium; assembly: GCA_008933805.1. Classification (NCBI taxonomy): domain Bacteria; kingdom Pseudomonadati; phylum Bacteroidota; species Bacteroidota bacterium. Next base: position 71,354 of record WBUH01000009.1, on the reverse strand, counting down.
TTTTATCAGGTTTCCGATAACCTTTTCATCACTTAATTGAGGAACAGAAAGTATAGTATCGACGCGCTCTGACAACGCGCCGGGTTTAAAAAATTTAGTTTTAACAGTTTCTATTACTTTCAACTGCCCTTCTACCGAGCGTTTGCTCACTTTTTCAAGTTTATTATCCAGCTTTTCAAACGTTTCGGTAATACGTTTAAATTCACCTTCGATAAAAGGTTTCAGGTTAGCATCCATGCCCAAAGCGGCACTTTTAATAGTTTCTAATTCAGTTGCAATTGTTTTGTAATGTGCTGACAAGTCAAGACTTTCAACTGTATTGTCGGCTAAAAATGCGGCTTCCAATTCCTTTTCGTCCGACATGAAATCAACGGGAGCAAAACCGATGGAGGCAATTTTTTCCACAGTCTTCTCATTTAACACTATCAACGACTTGCGAAGTTCTAAAATGGGAAATTGCACCCCGTTAATCCCGAACATTTCTTTCAACTGAAACCAATAATTTACTTCGGCTGGCCCGCCTACATACGCCAAGTTGGGAAGAATCACCTCCTGATACAGAGGTCGCATGATAACGTTGGGGCTGAATTTTTCGGGATTAGTGACAATTTCATTCCTCAATACCGCTTCATCAAATACAACATCACTGTCTAATACCTTAAAGGTATTCTCTTCTTTCACTATGCGTGTACGGCTGTTATCGGTAAGGTAAAAGAAATTTATATCGCGGGGATGTATTTGTGTTTTGTAGTTCTGTCCCAGTTGTTCGCTGGTTTTGCTAACTACCCCCACGTTTTGACCTTTAAAAATATCGTCTTTTATGTAAGGAATGAATTGTTGCTTAAGCTCTTTATCATCGGCATCAATCACCACCAAACCTGTGTGACCGAATAATTGGTGCGTTACTGCGCGGGTTGCATCGGCAAGTGTAGGGTATTTTGCATACGCATCGGTAAACATTGCCAGCAGCTTTTTAGCTTCTTCATCGTTTTGTACCAATGCTGCAATATCAGCTTCAAGGTTGTTAATAGTTGCAGGTGATAATCTGCCAACTGCGCCTGCAAATCCTTCGGTTTGCGGCCATTTAAACTCCCTGTTGTATAAATTTAGGTGGCTTATCTCTTCAAAATCATGGTCTTCAGTAGCCATCCAAAATACGGGCACAAATTTGTGGCCTTTAAAATTCTCTTCCAGCCAACAACATCGGGCAATGGTAGTAAGTATCTTGTACGCTACGTAAAGCGGGCCTAAGTAAATGTGTATCTGCTGCCCTGTGGTTATTGTAAATGTATTATCGTCAAGCAGGGCATCTATGTTCTTTTGCACTGCCGCTCCGTTGGGCTGTTGCAATAAATCACCGTATTGGGTAGTAAGTACCTTATGCAACACCTTTCGGTTTTCAAATGAAAACCTGCGGTTTTTTATTATTTCACCATACCCCTCAAGGTTGGGATAAGTTTCATAAAAAGGTTTTAGTTCGGCTGCGTTTTGTAAATAATCAAAAACAGCTTTAGGGTAGTATTGGCCCAGTTTTTCTTCGTGGGCGGCTATGTATTGCATGGGTGCTTATATTATGGTTATTGTACGATAGTACCGTACAAATCAAATTCTTCGGCAGTGTTAATGGTAACATTGGCAAAATCACCCACACGGGCATAGTTTGCTTTTTTATCTACCAACACTTCGTTGTCAACTTCAGGAGAATCGAACTCGGTACGACCTACAAAATACCCGCCTTCCACACGGTCAAACAGTACTTTATAAGTGTTCCCTACTTTTTCTTTGTTCTTTTCTAATGAAATTTCTTGCTGGATGGCCATCAACTCCTCTGCCCTTTCGTCTTTTACCTCTTGGGGTATATCATCGGTAAGGCTGTGAGCATGGGTGTTCTCTTCGTGTGAGTAGGTAAATACCCCCATACGGTCAAACTTCATTTGCTGCACAAAATCGGTAAGCTGGTTAAACTCCGCTTCGGTTTCTCCGGGATGCCCCACCAACAATGTAGTACGGATAGCAATACCGGGTACTTTTTGGCGGATGGTGTCTATCACCTCTTCTGTGCGGCGACGGGTAATGCCTCGACGCATTATTTTCAACATATTATCCGTTGCGTGTTGCAAAGGGATATCTATGTATTTGCAAATATTGTCGCGTTCGGCCATCACATCCAGCGCGTCTAAAGGAAACTGCGAAGGAAACGCATAGTGTAATCGTATCCATTCCAATCCTTCAACGTCGCTTAGGTTACGCAATAAATCTGCCAATTTTCGCTCGCCGTATAAATCAAGTCCGTAATAAGTACTGTCTTGGGCAATCAGCATCAACTCTTTGGTGCCTGCCTTTACAAGGTTTTTAGCCTCAGTAACCAGTTGCTCAATGGGTTTTGAAACGTGCTGGCCGCGCATTAGCGGTATGGCACAAAACGAGCACGGACGGTTACACCCTTCTGATATTTTTAAATATGCGTAGTGCTGAGGTGTGGTGATAAGGCGTTCGCCAATTAAATCGTGTTTATAATCGGCCCCTAATGTTTTAAGAATATTGGGCAGTTCTAATGTACCGAAATAGGCATCTACTTGAGGAATTTCGCGCTCCAAATCGTCTTTGTAACGGTGCGAAAGGCAACCCGTAACGTACAATTTATCAATGTTGCCGGCTTCTTTTTCATCAACGTATCGCAATATGGTATCAATACTTTCTTGCTTAGCGTTTTCAATAAAACCGCAAGTGTTTACGATGATAATATTAGAGTCGTCTTTTTTCGATTCATGCTCAACCTCAAACTGATTGGCTTTTAGCTGGCTATATAAAACTTCGCTATCCACAAGGTTTTTGCTACAACCCAGTGTTACGATGTTAATCTTGTTTTGCTTGTGTGATTTAGTGCGCATTATTAAACTGCAAAAGTAGCAAATGCCTGCTGCACTTTATACAAATATTAGCAGGCATCTTACCGCACCATTGTTTACTGTTTAGAAACGCACAATGGCAAAGAAGCACCGACACTGAATGTATAGGGATATAGGTTTAAAGCAGGGTATTGTTTATCAATGTAATCCGTCAGCGCATAATCAAACGCCGCTTTCCATGTTATGTTGTATTTGAGTACAGGAAGTATGTAACCTGCCTCTACATGAGCATTTACCAACCACTTGGCATAACCTTCGTTATCAAATGTTTTTTTATTGAAGTTGTTTTTGGGGTTCCACTGCGTTGCGTAATAATATTTAGAATAACCATAACCGCTCAACATTCTCAACACTTTAACACCCGCCGAAACTGATAACCGCTTATTTACCGCGTATTGCACCCCGATGGGAATACTAATGTAGTTATAGGAGTAATTACGTTTTACGGCTATAGGTAAACGACCTTTATAGGAAGGTAATTCATATCCATTCTTGGGAACAATTTGATCGGAGTAATGTACATCGTATTTACCCGATGTGTAATTGTACTTAGTAAACCCTATCCCTATATAGTAGGCATACTTTTCTTTGGGGGTATAGTAATACCGAACTTCTGCTTCGCCGCCCAACCTGCCTTTTAAATCACGAGAGGGTAACGGGGGCAATGACGTAGAAAAATTGTACACTGAATAATTAGAAAACAACTCCACGCTCAACTTCCTTTTTTGGGCAAAGGTGGAAAATGAAATCAGCAACAAAAAGAAGGTAATTATTTGATTACGCATAGCCAAGCCAAAGATAGAGATCGCAATCTATGACTTAAACAACGAATCGATAAACTCGTGTTTGTTAAATACCTGTAAGTCTTCCATGCCTTCACCTACACCGATGTATTTAACGGGTACCGAAAACTCATCGCTGATACCTATTACAACACCGCCTTTGGCTGTGCCATCCAATTTGGTAAGTGCAAGGGCATTTACTTCGGTAACAGCAGTAAACTGGCGGGCTTGTTCAAACGCATTCTGGCCGGTACTTGCATCCAATACCAACAATACCTCGTGGGGTGCATCAGGAATATGTTTTTGTACCACACGGCGAATTTTTGAAAGCTCGTTCATCAAATTCACTTTGTTGTGCAAGCGGCCTGCGGTATCAATAATAGCTACGTCATAACCTCCTTCTGCAGCTGCTTTGGCAGTTTCAAAAGCTACGGCGGCAGGGTCGGCATTCATACCTTTATCTACAATATCCACACCTACCCTTTTGCTCCAAATGGTAAGCTGGTCTACAGCGGCAGCCCTAAAGGTGTCGCCTGCCCCTAATAAAACTTTCTTGCCTTGTTTCTTAAACTGAAAAGCCAACTTTCCGATGGTAGTGGTTTTGCCTACACCATTCACACCCACCACCATAATTATATATGGTTTTTTGCCTGCGGGTATCTGCAATTCGCCCGTGGTGTTATCGCCTTCGGGTAGCAGGTTGGCCATTTCTTCTTTTAGCAGGGTGTTTAGTTCACCCGTTCCTACGTATTTATCTTTGGCAACGCGCTTTTGTATGCGGTCGATTATTTTGAGCGTGGTATTAATACCCACGTCAGAACTCACCAAAATTTCTTCAAGGTCGTCCAAAAAGTCATCGCCAATGGTAGACCTACCCACCAAGGCTTTGCTTATTTTGTCAAAAAGTCCGGTTTTGGTTTTCTCAAGACCTTCATCCAGCTTTTGTTTTTTGTCCTTGCTGAAGAAACTGAATATTCCCATAGGTTTATATATAAAAAAAGCCCCCTAAGTTATAGGAAGCTTCGTTAACTTATACTTTTGAACAAAAATTTCTTATTTAAAGTAAGTTTTTACCTGATCAGAAGGGATAATCTCTTCTTTAAAGGTATAAGAGCCGGTTTTAGGTGAGCGAACAGTTTTAATAACTTTTGCCCATTGTTTACCTTCTCCTGTTTTCAGCGTAGCAACAACCTTCTTAGCCATGTTTTACTATTATTTAATAAGTGGTTACTTAATTTCTTTATGTACGGTGTACTTCTTAAGGATAGGATTGAATTTTTTCAACTCCAACCTTTCAGTAGTGTTTTTCTTGTTCTTGGTAGTAATATACCTAGAAGTGCCGGGCATACCGCTCTCTTTGTGCTCGGTACACTCCATTATTACTTGTATGCGGTTACCTCTTTTTGCCATCTTCGTAAACTAATTAAATCTTACCAGTTTTCATGTACTTGTTAAGGCAGGCAGTAATCCCGTTTTTGCTAATTGTACGCATGGCTGAGGTAGATACTTTCAAAGTAATCCACTCATCCTCTTCGGGGATATAAAATTTCTTTACCTGCAAGTTGGGCCTAAACCTCTTGATAGTCTTTTTGTTTGAGTGAGAAACATTGTGTCCTACAAGGGTTCTTTTGCCAGTTAAATCACAAACGCGTGCCATTTTCTTTTCGTTAAAAGGATTGCAAAGGTAGAACTTTATCTGATAACAAACAAGTCACCCTTATATTTTTTACAAATATTACTATTCATACAACAAGTATTTTTTGCGGACGCTTTTATACGTCTCTAGTGCAGGCTGCCAACTTTCCACTATTTCATCGGCGGTTTTGCCCGCTATTACTTGCTTTCGCAATTGGTCGGTACCGGCAAGCTTATCAAAAAAGTCATTAAAAAATTTCTCTTTGTCGGCAGACTCTTTATAAAAATCAACCAACCACGATAAATACAGCCCGTTGTGCAGCGGCATAAACGATTTACCAAACTCAGTAAGCAATATGCCTGTACATTTTTGCCCCATATAGGGGGGGGTCTCAGCCACACCGGGTATGCGTACGGGGGTAAACTCATAACTGCCTTTTGTGAAACCGGGTTTCCCCACAGATTCAAACGGTTTGTTGGTGCCCCTGCCTACGCTTACATCGGTACCTTCAAAAAAGCACAACGAGGGGTATAAATACACCGACTCTATGGTGGGCAAGTTAGGCGATGGTTTTATCGGCAGTTTATACATCACCTGATGAGTGTAGTTTTTACATTTAATAACGGTTAGTTGGCATTGTGCGCCCTTGGGCAGCCACTTTTCGCCGTTTATCATCTTAGCATATTCGCCCACCGTCATACCGTGTACAACGGGCACGGGGTGCATTCCTACAAAGCTTTTAAAATTGGTGTCCAACACAGGGCCATCAACATAATGCCCGTTAGGGTTAGGACGGTCGAACACCAACAGCGGCAGCTTGTTTTCTGCACACGACTCCATAATGTAGTGCAACGTAGAAATGTAGGTATAGAACCTCGCTCCTACATCTTGTATGTCAAATATTATGTATTGCACGTCTTTTAAATCGGCAGCAGAAGGTTTCTTCTTACTTCCATACAGTGATATAACAGGTAATTTGGTGGCACTGTCTATTCCGCTCTTAATGTACGCTCCGGCCTCTTGGTCGCCCCTAAAGCCGTGTTCAGGAGCAAAAATGGTTTTTATCTTCACCCCTAAAGCCAACAGGCTATCCACCAAATGGCGTTGTTTGATGTGTGAAGTTGGGTTTACCACAACAGCCACATTTTTACCTTTTAGCAGCGGCAAATACTCGGCGGTTTGCTCAGCACCTACGCTTACTTGGGCGTTTAGTTTTACTACCGTTAGTACTAAAATTAACAGGGTATAATATTTATACATACTTGGGGACGAAATTAGGCTTAAAAATTAAATACAAAGAGTAGGCCAGCGTTTGATTTGTTGCTTTTATGAGCTTTAACCCCAAAAGTACCGTCGCAGAAAACGGATTAATTGTTTTTCTTAAACCATAAGTTGCGACACAGGATAATCCCCCCCAGCCACATACCTCCTTGCCCAACGGCGTCACCTTTAGTTACCACATTAATCTCTTGCCCCACTCCTCCGTAAACAGTTAGTAACCATTTTTGGTTGAGTGTAAATAACAACCCGATATCAAACGTGGGTTGTAGCACATTGATGATTGTTTTACCGCTTGCAGGTACGTTGTCCCAATCTTTCCAAAAAATGTCCATTTTCCAGAAATCAACCCGTGTACCGACTACAAGGTGTGCATCGGTTTTATCGTTAATTGCAAAACCTAAATCATACGCGTGATAACGAATACCCACAGACGCTCCATAACCGCCGCCCTGTTCATCGTCATTAAGGCCGCTAAAATTTTTTCTGAAAGCCCGATTGTACCCTATTCTAAAATTAAGTTCCCAGCCCGATTTGTTTACAAACTCAGCCCGTAAGCCATAAATCTGTCCCGCAGGATAAGCGCTAAACTCAACGCCAAACCGTTTTCTAAACGGTTTAGTATTAAATCGTTCAAACTCATTTGCAGAGGCTTGACAATAAAAAAGAAGCAGTAAAAGAGAAATACAAAGGTGTTTGCAACCAGCCATACGGCAAGTTACTAGAAACTAATGTTAAAGCCTAAGCTGGGTAATATGGGCAACTGGTTCACGCGGATGTAATTCACACGGTCGAAGTAAAAAATATTCTCCCTGTCGTAAACGTTTATACAGCTTGCTATCATATTCAACTCGCTGTATTTACCCAATTTCACTTTTTTCTTTAATGATAAGTCTAAGCGGTGGAATGTTGGCAAACGTCCGGTGTTTATATCGCCGTACAAAATGCCTAAATCACCGTTAGAAGAGGTATAGTCTTGGCCTATGCCGCCTTGTAGTGGCAATTGCTCGTAAAAGCCTTGAGTAAGTGTAAAAGGAAATCCTGAGCCAAACGACCAACGGGTGTTAAGTTCCCAACTGCCGTTTTTACCAAACGCATAAGAACCTACAAAGTTGATATTGTGCCTGCGGTCGAAATTGGGAAAATAGGTACGGATACCATCGTTACGGCTAACGTAGGTAAGTGAGTACACCATCCACAAATACAGGTTTTTGTACTCGTATTTAAGGCGTACATCCACCCCACTTGCATTGCCCGATTCAACTACATAATCTTTACGTTGGTATTCAGGGCGGTCATAAAATTCGGGGCTATCGTCAAACAGCTTATCCCTGTTTACGTTGGTTATTTGGTTAAATTGTTTCACATACCCTTCAACCATCAATTCCCATTTTTTATTCAAATCGTATTCAACCCCCAACACGATGTGACGTGATTTTTGCAGGCGGGTGTTTACGCTTTTGCCGTTGAATGAAGAAGGAAGATTATCAGGGCTAGCCAAAAAGCCGTAAAACAAATTCACCACATCACGGTCGCTGGTGGCAGCCATCAGGTTTTGTGAGTACATACCCGCTGCTGAACTTATCCTTAAACGTGAAGTAATGTTATACTTTGCACTTAAACGAGGCTCAGGCGATTGTTCAGCCAACGATGCGTAGTATTGCAAACGGAAACCGGGTTCAATTACCCAACGCTTTTTCACAATGCGGTGGCGTATAAAAAAGGCAATCTCGGTGTTGTTATCCAACTGCTCCAGTTTACGGCCTGCTGCGTTATACGTAGAAAAATCAGTAGCAAAACCATTCAGCTCCAACCCGTATTTAATATCGCTCAAACCCATTAAGTAGGTAAAGTTCAAGCCCACATTAAACCCGTTGATACCGCTTTTGCGGGGTAGGTTGTCTTGTTCTTGCTGCTCCATGCTATAATTAGAGAACGACAAGAAACCATCCACTACTGTTTTTGTAGCATCAGGGATGGCAACAAAACGGGTACCGAAACCTCTTGATTTCCAATTGTATTTGGTACTGCTTTTAAAATCTACTTTATCATTAAAATCAAACCCAAACACCTCGAACTTGCTACCGTTACGGGCGTTAATAGAGAATTTACCGTACAAATCAGAGAAGCTGTAAGGCAAACGGTCTTTATCAATATGGGGGTAAAAAATCTGTGAGCTCTTGTTTAAGTATGAGTTTTTATACGATATGATGAACGATGAACTGCCGCCGCCCTCTTTAAACTTTTTCAAAGGTCCTTCAAACAATAATTTTGAAGTGAAGGGGTTAGCGGCCACTTTGCCCGCAAAACGGTTTTTGCTACCTTCACGGGTGGTTACATCTACTATCGCTGATACACGACCGCCGTATTGGGCTCCGAAACCTGCCGAATACACATCGGCATTACGGATAATATCGGCATCAAATACCGAAAACATACCGATAGAGTGGAAAGGGTTGTAAATAGTCATCCCGTCCAACATTATTTTGTTCATTACCGGCGAACCTCCACGTATAAACAATTGTCCGCCTTGGTCGCCCGTAGTAACAACACCCGGTAATATTTGCAGGCTTTGCACCAAATCAGGTTCTCCACCTACAGTAACTAATTGTTGTAAATTCTTTTGGGTAAGCTTTGTAGTAGCCACATTGGTTTTAGTGGTCTTTTCCTGCTGCTCGGCAGTTACTACAACTTCTTCAACATTCAACACCGATTCGTTTAAATACAGTGTTCTGCTCAATACATCATTGTTGCTGGTAACCTTCATCACAATGGTATCGTAGCCTGTATAAGTTGCTACTAGCGTATAAGTACCGGGGGCAACTTTATTAATGGTAAAAAAACCGTTAATATCAGTTGCAGCACCTTGCAAAGGTTCTTTTAGCACCACACTCACCCCTATCAAAGGTTCTCCTGTGGTTTTATCAAATACAACCCCGCGTATCTCGCCTTTTTGACTAAAGGCTAAAACAGCTGAAAATATAAGGATAATGAGCGCTACGGATTTCTTCATGGCAAAAAACGGGCGCAAGCTAAACAATTTTTGCATTACGGTGTATATTAACGATAAAACCAACCCAAAGGTTGATACCTTGCAAACAAAATGTTGAAAGAGAACGAAGATTACTATTACGAGAAGGGTTTGATGGTGCTTACCGAGAAGTTTCACCGCAAACGCGGGTATTGCTGCGGTAACGGATGCCGACATTGCCCGTATGAATATAGCAGTGTGCCCGAACCAAGACGAACTCTGCTACTAAAAAACAAGAAAAAGTAACCCGCCGTAGGGGTAAACGCTGCTTACATTGTATAATGTATGTGCTACGTTGTAAATGATGTTTAATTTAACATTACTTTTTGCATAGAAACACAGTAAACTTGCACTACCCATTTTTTTGGAACGGAAATTGAATTTACCCTTATAAACATATACGGACTATGAAAAAAGCATACATTATTGCCCCCGCTATCGCTCTTATGCTAGTAACTTCTGCCTGCCAAACCCGCAAAGTTGAACGCATAGACCCTAACCAAGTAACCGATTTGAGCGGCCGCTGGAACGACACCGACAGCAAACTGGTTGCCGATGAAATGATTACCGATGCACTGGGTCGCCCCTGGTTAAAAGAATTTAACGAGAAAATGGGCCGCAAACCTGTGGTTATTGTGGGTCGCATACGCAACAATACTACCGAGCCTGATATCCAACCCGAAACCTTTATTAAGGATATTGAAAAAGAGTTTATCAATACCGCTACTGTAACCGTAGTTCAATCAAAAGAAGGTCGCGATGATTTGCGTGCTGAACGTGAAGACCAACAAACTTTTTCTACCGAAGAAAGCCGCAAAAAATGGGGCAAAGAAAAAGGTGCCGACTTTATGATGATGGGCGTTATTAACAGCAACGTTGATGCCTACAAAAACGAAAAAGTGGTGACTTATAAGATTAACCTTGAGTTGATTGACCTTGAAAGCAATATTAAGGTTTGGATTGGCGACAAGGAAATTAAGAAATACATCAAAAACTAAGGGCAGCCCCCTACCCTTTTTGTCCCACTTTAGTTTTAATATCCATCACCTTACCTTATGATAGGAATAGATAAGGCAAAACGGCTATTGCTGGCAGCAGGCTTGCTGTTGCTATACCCTGCTTGCTCGTATTACACCCGCAACTCGTACGAACTGAACCAACACCTTGCCAACGGCAATGTGAAACAGGCGTACGAAATGGTGAGTACGAAAGAGGACAAGTGGGACAAGGGTAAAGACAAGGTATTGTATTACCTGAACAGGGGCGCACTGGCCTGGATGGTTGGTAATAATACCGAGAGCTATAAATACCTTTTAAAAGCTGATTATTACTGGGAAGACCTGAATACCAATTACGGTCGAGAAGCATTATCGTACCTGATTAACCCCCGTGTGAAAGAGTACGGCGGCGAAGATTTTGAGGCGGTAATGATTAGCTATTACCAGATTTTGAACTTTGTACAAATGAACGACCTTGAGCGTGCCCGTGTGCAGGCCCGACGGTTGAGCCTTCAATTGCAACGAATTGATGACAAGTACAAAGACTGGGTATTGGGCGATAAATCATTTAAACTGCAACACAATGCCTTTGCACACACCCTGCTGGGAATAGTGTACGAGCTTACGTTGGATTATAACGCTTCTTTTATTTCGTACCGAAACGCAATCGGATACTATGAAAGCGAGTACAGCCAGTTCTTCGGGCTGAATGCACCGCTTCAACTTAAAAAAGACTTGATACGTGCTGCATACCTTTCAGGTTTTAGCAATGAGGTAGAATTTTACACCAAAAAGTATAGTTTGACTTTTGACCCTAAAACCGATGCGAAAGCAGGTAACCTTATTTTCTTTTGGAACAACGGACTAGGCCCTGTAAAAAGCCAAGTAACTGCTGATTTCACAATTGTAAAAGGCGTGGGTGGCTGGTACACATTTACCAACCCGCAATACGGCTATTCAATCCCTGTGTATTATGGTTCTAACGACCCAAACCAAAGTAGCGGCTTTAGTGATGTTGAACTAATAAGAGCTGCTTTCCCCGCCTATGTGGAGCGGAAGCCGTTTTACCAAAGTGCTACTTTAACAGCCAACGGGCAGAGTTTTGCTTTTGAAACACTGGAAGATATTAATGCTACTGCATTTAAAACCCTTAACGACCGTATGCTGCACGAGTTTGGCAAAACCTTGTTGCGCTTAACGCTTAAAAAGGTAGCTGAACATCAGGCAAAAAAAGAGAACAAAGACGCAGGTGCAGCCATCGGTTTGATTAATTATCTAACAGAACAGGCCGACACTCGCGGCTGGAACTCACTGCCGCACACCATCAACTATACACGGGTTACACTACCTACCGGTCCGCAAGAAGTGAAACTTACTTTGCAAGGACTAAATAACCGTGTGGATACCGCTACATTTAAGTTTGATATAAAACCGGGACGTACTTATGTGCAACCTTATCAAACCATACAATCAATAAACAGTTATTTTTGAGGCCATTTATGAAGCCTGATTTATCCCATCTCATTACGCAAAACCCTGATTTTGCTGATACCATACGCCAAAAACTTACCGCACAGCATTTTATGCACCACATTGGTGCCAACCTTACTGTAATTGAAAAGGGATATATGGAGTGTGAGCTTACTATGCAGCAACAGCACTTGCAACAAGCCGGGTTTACACACGGCGGAGTAACTGCTACCTTGTGCGATTTGGTTACGGGCTTTGCCGCATTTTCGTTGGTGGCAGAGGGTGAAGCTGTGGTTACTGCCGACTTAAAAGTAAGTTACCTGAACCCCGGCGACGGTGAACGTTTAATTGCCAAGGGTTGGGTGATGAAACCCGGACAAATGCTGCACTTTTGTGAGGGAGAAGTTTGGACTGAGAAAAACGGAAAACTTACCCAAATAGCCCACTGCACCGCCCTAATGGCCGTTGTGAAAAACCTTGCTAAGAGGGATTAGCTTTCCACCCGCATACTTCGATAAACTCAGTATTCAATAGGCTTAATACTACAGCCGCGCTCTGATTTATTAATTATAAAAGTTATTGTGATGAAATACCGAAACAAGTTCGGTATGACTGGCAAAGGTTGCCTCCCGTCATCCTGAACTAGTTTCAGGATCGCGTAATCAGCTCCTCTTGTGTTAAAGAAGTTATACTACTTCTGAAAGAATTGTATTAATAGTTGCCACCTTATTACCCGAATAAGATTTCTCTCCAATTTTACCAATCCACTTAACCCCCAACGCATTGGTAATAAATACCTCATCAGCTAGGTGCAAATCAGTAATTTCAACGGGCTGTTCTTTTACGTTAAATCCTTTGTTGGGCAATGTAGCCAGCAAATGGCGGCGCATCACTCCGTCTAAACAGCCCTCGCTAAGCGGTGGGGTGATTATCTCACTTCCACGCACTATAAAAACATTGCTGCTGGTGCATTCGGCAATACGCCCGTGACTATTAAGCAATACGGCATCATCCACCCCGTTTTCGCGCACCCACATACTGGCCAGTGTATAAGTAAGGCAACCGATGGTTTTAAGATTGGCCAAAAAATCGGTGTTTTTGTAGGTTTCTTTATAAACACCCAATACCAACCCCTTTTCATTCAGTACAAACGGTTTATTGGTAATAGGAGCCGCTTCAACCAAATACGATACTGTGTTTACGTGTGGTAAATAAGTACCGTGCCCGTTTCGCCAAAAACTAATACGCACTTTGGCGGTGGGGTGTTCTTCATCCCTTAAAAAATCATACAACAACGGTGACAGCCCTTCAAACGAAAAGTCGTCGGGTGTTTGCATCTTAAGCTGCTTTAGTGTTTTGGCAGCGCGCTCAAAATGAAGACGTAATAACGGAATGCTTCCATCATGAAACAACATGGTCTCAAAAAAAGCATCTCCATACCTAAAGGCTCTGTTATACAATTCAATAGCCGGTTCGGGGGTTATTTGTCCGTTGTATAAATACATGTGTGTGCGTTTTTGTCAAATATAATCAGTCAAACCACCTATTCGACAAAAAGCAATACTAAAGTTTTTTTACCCGCGTTAATCTTCATTGTAAACCAATTGTATAACTAACTAATGAATACTAAGCTATTGTTATCAACTGCTATTGCAGGGCTAATTGTTTTGTCATCATGTAAAAAAGATAAAAACGACCCCGTGCCACAACCTAATCCTGTACCTGATTATGCCGTACTGAAAGTGGGCAGTTATTGGGTGTACGACACTTATTATAGCGACTCAAACGGGGTTGAAACCCTTACAGGTCAAAGAGATAGTGTGTTTGTTGAAAAAGACACTGTAATAAACGGTAAAACCTATTACAAAAAGGTAGTTGTATCAATGGTTAACCCTTCCATATCCTATTGGAGGGAAGAGGGCGGCAAACTCGTAAATCATTTAGGTAATTTCCTTCCTGATAAAGAAGGTGTTTTGGGTTCCAGAACGGAGTTGATGAATAACGACACTCTTTTTACTGCCACTTCTACACTATTAGCAAATGAAACTCCGGTAACAACTCCTGCCGGTACCTTTACCGTTAAAACAATTGAGCACGTTTATAAAATTTATGATAAGCAACAAGCCGGCTATAGCTATCGTTATAAAAACACATATAGTAAATACCACCCTACGTTGGGTGATATAGAACGCACCTACTTTTATATGTCTCCAACAAGTTTCCAATACAATTACATAGTTCGGTTAACCAAATACCATATAAACTAAAAGAAACTCATCTCCGCTATATTTTGTCGCTGCCCGTTACCTGTTGCAGGTGCGGGCAGTTGTTTTTGGTTTCACATATAAAATAACCCTGTACACATTATCAGGGTGTACGTTCACATATTTCGCTTGCTTAGATGTGCAAAAAGCCGTTGATTTGTCTGTAATACGAACCGAAGATATTGATGGCGACTAAAATTAAAGTGCTGCATACTATTAGGCAAGGGAAAATTGGAGGGGGAGAAAGCCATGTATTAACATTGGTACAAGAGTTAGACAAAACACGTTTTGAGCCGGTAGTACTATCTTTTACACCCGGCCCTATGGTGGACGAGTTGAACAAAATGGGCATTGAAACCCATGTGATTTATACTGAAAGAGGGTTCGACTTCGGTAAATTCGGGATTATCAAAAAATTTCTACAGGATAATAAAATACAACTGGTTCATAACCACGGTACACGTGCCACATCAAACCTTTGGTGGGCTTGTAAAAAACTGGGGATTCCCATGCTATATACCGTGCACGGTTGGTCGTTTCACGACGATCAGCGATTTGTAAAGAAAAATGCGCGCATTGCATCAGAAGCATTTTTAACCCGCCAAGTTGATGTTACCATCTCTGTATCTTACTCAAACCAAGAAACAGGCAGGGGTTGTATCAAAGGGTTTCAATCAAAAGTAATTCGTTACGGTATCGACCTTAAAAAGTTTAATGCCGACGGTGTTACTTCTAATATCCGCGAGCATTACAAAGTGAACCCTAACCACGTATTGATTGGGTACATTGTGCGTATGGACGTGCAAAAAGACCCTATTAATATGATAAAAGCCTATAAGCAAGTGTGTGATGCCCGCAAGGACGTTACTCTGCTTATGATTGGCGAAGGCCCCCTGAAAGCAGAAACATTGGAGCTTATTAATACATTAGGCATCAGCGACCGTGTGATAGTTGACAATTTTAGGCAGGATGTGCCCAATGTGTTAGCAGGTATTGATGTGTATTGCCTACCCTCTCTTTGGGAAGGGTTACCCATTGGTATGATGGAAGCGATTGCCATGCGCAAATGTGTGGTAGTTAGTGCGGTTGACGGCTCAAAAGAGATTATAAAAGACGGTGAAAACGGCTTGCTGGTAGCCCCACAAAAGCCTGATGAGCTGGCAAAGGCTCTTATAAAAGTTGTTGATGATGCGGATTTACGCGCTAAACTTGGACAAAATGCACTGAAAACCGTGCAGGAAGAGTTTAACTCGGTTACAATGACCCGTAAAATTGAGGATTTGTATATGGAGGTGCTTGGCAAACGTTCACAAGCAACGGCCTAAAATACCGAAGCGTTTATAAATTCGTTCAAAGCTTCGCTGTTTGCACCGCGTACTTGGTCTTTATTACCTTCCCATTCCTTCTTTCCTTTATAGATAAACACTATACGCTCTCCAATATCAAATACCGTTTTCATATCGTGGGTATTTATAATGGTGGTCATATCGTATTCCTCAGTAATTTCAAGAATCAGATTATCAATCACGCGGCTGGTTACAGGGTCAAGACCGCTGTTTGGTTCATCACAAAACAAAAACTTAGGATTAAGGGCTATTGCACGGGCAATCCCTACCCTCTTCTTCATACCACCGCTAATTTCAGAAGGCAATAACTTGTTAGAGTTTACAAGGTTTACCCGTTGAAGACAAAAATTCACCCGCTCCAGTTTTTCTTCTTTGTTCATCTCGGTGAACATATTTAGCGGAAACATCACGTTTTGTTCAACCGTAAGAGAGTCAAACAAAGCACCGCCCTGAAACAGCATCCCAATTTCGCGTCGTATCAGCTTCTTCTCGTCGTACGCTGCGTTGGCAAAATCCTTCCCTTCGTACAATATTTCACCGCTATCAACTTCTAACAGCCCTACCATACACTTCATCAGCACGCTTTTTCCGCTTCCGCTTGCACCAATAATCAAATTGGGCCTGCCTTTGGCAAACATGGCCGAAACGTTTTGCAGCACATGTTTTTCACCAAAACTTTTATTCAGGTTCTTAACTTCAATCATCCTCTTATAACAGCAGTTGGGCTAATAAATAATCGGCAAACAAAACCATTACGCAGCTATATACTACTGCACGGGTGCTGGATGTACCCACCTCAAGTGCTCCGCCCGTGGTGTAATACCCCTGATAGCTGGATACACTGGTAATGATAAAGGCATATACAGCAGCTTTAATCAGCGAAAACGCTACCGTAAAGCCACGGAAAGTAGAACGAGCACCTTTTAAAAACGACTCAGTAGGTAATATGCCCGCCAAATCGCCTACCAGCATACCGCCCCATATTGAAAGTACCATAGCCAATATAATAAGGCAGGGCAACATAATGATGGCGGCTGTAATTTTAGGTAACGCCAAAAAACCCGATGAGTTAATGCCCATCACTTCTAAGGCATCTATCTGTTCCGACACCTTCATGGTGCCTATTTCAGAAGCTATGTTTGAGCCTACACGGCCAGCCAAAACCAAACAAGTGATGGTAGGTGCAAACTCAAGAATGGTAGAATCGCTAACGATGGAACCGATGATTGACTTAGGTACCAACCCGGCTACTAACTGATATGCGATTTGCAAGGTGGTTACTCCCCCTACAAACAATGATATTATGGCAACAATTGGCAGGCTTCCGATCCCTATTGAGTTCATTTCCATCATGGTTCGTTGGTAGTAAACCTTAAACCTTTCAGGGCGTGAAAACATGCTTTTTATGAACAACAAATACCTGCCGAAGTGGTAAAAAATATTCATGCGTGGTTTAAAAACGGCGTAAAGATAAATGTTTTTGGAGGGGATTGGCGTGAACTAAACGGCAAATTGACGGTTTTTGCGGTTGAAGGGTTATTTTTACCGCATGAAAACAGCTATTATAACAGGTGCAACCAAAGGAATAGGGAAAGCTATTGCCGAAAAATTTGCTGCACAAGGCTTCAGCATTGCTATTTGTGCACGCAACAGCCAAGAGTTGAACTTGTTTGCTGAACAACTTCAATCTCAATATAAGGTGCAGGTGTTATCAATGGCGTTTGATGTGGCTGATAAATCGAAACTGGAACTTTTTGCAGAAGAAATAGGCTATAGGTTTGACAGGGTGGATGTTTTGGTAAACAATGCCGGAGTTTTCAAACCGGGGCAAATTAGCAACGAGGAAGAGGGCGTATTTGAACAACTAATGGCCGTGAACCTTGCCGCTCCTTATTATTTTACACGTAAGTTACTGCCTGTGCTACTAAAAAATAAGCACGGTCATATCTTTAATATATGTTCTACAGCAAGCATTACAGCTTATACCAACGGCGGCTCTTACTGCATTAGTAAGTTTGGGCTGTATGGTATGACTAAGGTATTGCGCGAAGAACTAAAAGAAAAGCACGTAAAGGTAACTGCGGTATTACCGGGGGCTACTTTAACTTCATCGTGGGACGGGGTGGATTTACCTCCCGAACGTTTTGTGCCCCCTACAGATATTGCAGATGCCATTTGGTCGGCCTACAACACCTCTCCTTCAACAGTGATAGAGGAACTACTAATACGGCCGCAACTTGGAGATATAGGGTAAACATTATGTTGATTTTTAACGTCTTAACAAAAAAACACTAATGAATATCCGCTGTTTGCTTTGTTTGCTACTTCTACTCTTTTTTTCAACACCTGATGTAAAATCTCAATCCCGGCTGAGTATTAATGGCTGGTTTGAAACCAAAGGTTTTGTTGAAAGTAATGTGCTGCCGGCAAATTACAACCACAGCACTGCGCTACTTTTTCCTGACACAGGACGCTATCTAATTGACACAGCAGGGGTGGCTGTTGAAATAGAAAGGCATTCAGCAGGACATATTTTTGATGTAATGCATGATAATTGGGCCGCTGTTCCTTCCACCCCCGATAACCTAATTATGCCTTTGAACTTCAACTGTGACTTCTTTTGGGATAGCTTACAATTTGATTTTTTTTACCGGCGTGGTTTTGCCGATACGCAAGTAATTGATACCGTTTTGGTGTATTACTACCATAATTTTCGTGACACGATGATTGCATCAGCATTATTAACCGTTGATTCGCCCTATTTAATGCGGATGGCACAACCTACTACTTTTGATAGTAATACGTTGAGTGGTAAAAAGTATGGGAAAATAGATACGGTTTTGCTTGACAACACATTTTCTGCAAAGGGTACTACGCATACTTTTCGGCGTGCGGTTTACGAGCGATACAACCCTTCAGAATTTTGGAAGTACCCACATTACAGGGGTTTGTTTGGGTTTAGTGTTGTATTTAAGCCCGGACACCATACAAACACAGGCGATACCCTGTTTGATGCCCGCGACAGCAGTTTGAATGGTGCAAACGTTTTTGGGGTGTACAAGAGTAGGGTTGCAAAATTGCCCGTTTTATACACAGACTACTATAACGAGAATTCATATTGGCTGATTAAGGAAACCCGACACGGAGGCGATTACAAGGGGTTTAAAGACTTTGTACCTGCCCCCTTAATTGGTGATGAAATTGATTATTTCAACTGTGCAGCCTTTATTTTTTCAACAGCGTGCATATCATCAGTTAATGAGTATCACAATAAATCAGGAGTATATATTAAAAGCATCAACCCCAACCCTACATCAGCAAACAATGTTATAAATGTTGAAATTGCTGCTTCGAAAGAAGTTAGCATAAAGGTTATAGTGAAGGACGTAACAGCCAAAACAGTTGCTGAAAGTGATTTGTATGACGTATATGATATTACCAACGTAACTCTTAGAGCCGCTTTAAACAGTGGTATCTATATGGTTCTATTACAAGATAATCAGAGTAATGCAGTGTTGCACAGTGCAAAACTTATAATATCAGATTAAAAAATTTTATATCGCTACAACATTTTAAAAAAGGTCTAAGTCTTTTATAGCAGAGTACATCAAAAACATTTAACAATTATTTGACATTACACTTAATTAATTATTTTTGCAAACTTAAAAACCAATATGATGAAAAAAGTACTGTTACTGGCTTTAGCAGTTGCTACCTGTGGGTTGGCAAACGCACAACAGACCATCGAAATTCCACAAAAGTTTAAGGGCCTTCCATCATCTGACAAAGTTGAGTTTGGTGGCGGCGGCTTCTCTAAACAAGGCGGCGGAGTAAATGGCTGGTTCGACCCTGAAGAGTTTATTCGTAACAACTCTACAGGTCCTTTCGAAAACTACGTAAGTTTGATGTTCCCTGACTCAACTGTAGTTAACGTAAACTCTGACAACGAAAGAAACTATGTATTTTCACACGCTTTCGGTCACTTGTATGACTTGAGGCACGATAACTGGGCTGCTGTTCCCAGCGATCCTAACAACCCAATTTTAACCTTCGGTCAAAGGGATTCATACACTTGGGATTCAGTTGGTTTCTTGTACCTATACCGTAGGAACAACCCAGATGTAAACGTTGTAGATACTTGCTACATCAGCTTCTACAAAAACTCTGAAGCTAGCAACATCACTCGTGGTAGCGTAATCTTCGGTAACGGTGATACCATGTTGTATGCAACTGTTGATGGTTTGAACCAAAACAGCCTTTCAGGTGCTACTCCTTTTATGACTAAAACTGTATTGTTGACTGCTGCCGATACCACCACTTTAGGTGCTAACGGTTGGGGATCAGGTGCAATGGTTGAACACGTAGGAACTACCATCTCTGGTACTACCGGTGCTGCTATCAGCCGTAACCCTGCAAGCTGGTTTGCTTACACAGTAACTTTCAAACCCGGTCACGCTTGGAGCCCAGAAGACACTATCGAATCTCGCGGTTTTGTTAAGCCTGCTAAAGGTGTTAACTACTTCGGTTACCGTTATGTATCTCTAACCAGCGGTTTGCCTGCTACTTTGCGTAGCCGCAACTTTGCTGATAACTCACTTATCCTTTGGAGCATCACTCGTTACGGTCAAACAACCAACAACGGTTGGAGCGGCTTTATGCCCGGTACTGCTTTCAACTCACCAATGTACGTAAACGCTCAAGTGCGCGTATCTGGTAACTCAACTGTAAATGTTAAAGAAGTTGAAGATCTAGGTTTCTCTCTAGGAAAAGCATTCCCTAACCCAGTAGCTAACGGACAAATTTTGTCTATCGACTATGGTGTTAAAACTGCAGGTAACGTAACTATTGAAATTTATGACCTATTGGGCAAAAAAGTTTCTACTGTGCTTAACAACGAAAAAGTTGAAGCCGGTGACCACACTGCTTCAGTAGTAGCTGAATTTAACCCCGGTATTTACTTCTACACCTTGAAATCAGGTGATACTGTAATCGGTTCTAAAAAATTCACTGTTACTCGCTAATTAGTAAGTAACTGATACTAAAAAAGGCTTCTACGTTTGTAGAAGCCTTTTTTGTTTGTATACAGTAAGTATAGAAGCTTATGAGTTGGCAGCTTGTGAAAGCATGTTGGTTAATGCTTTTCTATCTACTTTGCCGTTGTTATTTAAAGGAAACACCTCTATAGATATTATCTGCTCAGGCAACATATAATCGGGCATTTGGGTTTTAAGGTACCCGTGCACCTCAGTTGCATCTCCGCTAAATCCTTCAAGGTACAGGTAAATTTGGGCTATGCCCATTGTATTTACAGGAGCTACTGCCGCTACACCGCTTAACTGGGTATAATTACGAGCGTGTGCTTCTACTTCGTTCAGCTCAACCCTAAAGCCGCCTTTTACCTTCACCTGATAATCGGCACGACCGCAATACATATAATCACCGTCGGCATCAGCGTACACAATATCGCCTGTGCGGTAGTAGCGTTCGTTGTTATGAATAAAAAACGCTTCCGCGTTCTTCTCAGGATTATTAATATACCCGGGGGTCACTTGTCCGCCACTTAGGCATAACTCACCCTTATCCCCTTCCCCAACGGGTTTATTCTCATCGTTTACAACCAATGTGCCTACATTTTTCATCGGCTTGCCAATACACACCATACCGTTGTATTGTTTAATGGTGCCTACGCAATCATAGGTCAAGCAAAAAATAGTGGCTTCAGTAGGCCCGTAAACGTTTTGTATTAAGACATTGGGAACGCATTGTTGCCACTCGGCAGCTATATCGGCATACAAGGCTTCGCCGCAAAACAATGAGTGGCGCAATTGGGGTAAATTGATGTCCTCAAAATATGGGCGCAGATAACTAAGCATTGAGGGCACCATAAGACTGAATGTTATTTCTTGATCCTCGAGCAAAGTGTAAATACTCATGTATTTCATCCCTTCTGCGGGAACAGGATACACACAAGCCCCTTTTAGCAAGGGAGCCAGGTATGACATTACTGAAAGGTCGAATGTCAAATCAAACATTTGCAAAAAGCGGTCGCTATGGGTTATATCGTACCCCAATGCAAAAAATGAGTCCATAAAGGACGACAGATTACCGTGCGTTAACGGCACTCCTTTGGGTTTGCCCGTACTTCCTGAGGTAAATAGTATATATGCCCTATCGGTATCGCTTATTTCTGGCAGTACAAAATCCCCTGCAAAAACAGGAATACTACCGGTTTCAACAACACGGGTTGTTTGCGGCAAGGTATTTACCAAGCCCTCTGCGGGTATCGGGCTAAGAACTATCTCAATTCCCGCCTGCTCAATAATACTTTGGCTGCGGTCTTTAGGGTAATCGGGTAATATGGGCACATACGGTGCGCCGCTCATTAGTATGCCGCACAAACCGGCATAGGTATCAAACTCATCGGCGGCTATTATACCAACAGGTTTGCGTTGCGGGTTTTGTTGTTGCAACCATGCCGCTATTGCGTACGCCCTTTGAGCCAGTTGGCTATAGGTATAAAACGTATCGTGCATATAAAATGCAGCACGGGCAGCATTTGCTGTAAAACTGTGTTGTAACTGATGTATCATGCTTGTTTTGCGCTGCAAATATCAGGCAAATTGTTGTTTAAAGTTTTTCAATTGCTCGCCGGTAGCCATAATTATCAATTGCTGGCCTTCTTGCATCAAAGTTTCTGATGAGGGATTAATCAGGTACTTACCGTCTTGGTTTTTAAGCCCAATTACACTCACATCCAACTCAACGTGTTTACGTATTTCACGCAATGGTTTGCCGCACAATTTTGGATACTCCTGCACCTCAATTTCTTTAAACGTATTTTCTGCATCGTACGATACAAAATCAATAAACTCTTTCACATCAGGGTTAATTACCAATTGCGCCATGTGTGTGCCGCCTATGGTATCAGGTTTCACAACACTGCTTGCCCCTGCAATTTTCAATTTCTTTTCTACCCCATCGTTGCTGGCACGGCTTATAATGGTTAGCTGTTTGTTCATTTCCCTTGCTGATAAGACAATGTACAGGTTATCAGTATCATTAGGTAATGAGCTTAACAGTGCTTTGGCGTGCAATATGCCCGCTGCTTTTAATACTTCATCCTCCAAAGCGTTTTCTTCAAACACAGTTACATTCTTCTCGCGCAGCAGTGCTGCTCTTTCATGGTTTTCTTCAATCACCACATAAGGTATTTTGTGTACATCAAACATTTCAGCCGCCTTTTGGCCGTTGCGGCCATACCCGCAAATAATTATATGGTTTTGCATGTGTTTGGTTTGGTTTCTTGCACGTCGTTTTCTAATCTGTAATAAAAAATCCCCGTCCATAAGGTAAGAGGACAATGAGCCTAACGAATAGGCCAATATACTTAAGGTAAGTATCAGCAGTAATATAGTGAACAGCCGTCCGGCTTCTGATAAGGGACGTATTTCACCAAACCCTGTTGTTGATAGGGTGATGATGGTCATGTACAACGCTTCTAAAAAGTCATACCCCTCAATTATCATATAGCCAAATGTGCCAAAAGCTATGGCAGCAGTGGTTAAAAAAACTAAAAGGTATATTTTAGATTTAAGGAGTTTTCTCATCCGTTGGTAACAATTATTTTATTTAGAAGCTTTACAAAGTTGTACTTTTGCAAACCAAATTTCACGTATTCTGTTAATCTAAAAAAATTAAAACACAATGTCAGTATTAGTAGGAAAAAAAGCCCCTTATTTTGAAGCAGATGCCGTTGTAAACGGTGGCGATTTTGCAGAAAAATTCTCATTGGCTCAATACATTGGTCAAAAACACGTAGTGTTTTTCTTTTACCCGTTAGACTTCACTTTTGTTTGTCCAACAGAAATTCTTGCCTTCCAAAAACGTTTAGCTGATTTTGAAGCTCGCGGTGTACAAGTGGTAGGTTGCTCAATCGACTCTAAATTCAGCCACTGGGCTTGGTTAAATACTCCTCAAGATAAAGGCGGTATCCAAGGCGTTACTTTCCCGTTGGTAGCTGATTTGGAAAAAACCATCGCTATGAACTATGGTGTATTGGCCGGTCATTACGACTACAACGAAGAAGGACACATGGTATTTGTGAGCGATAAAGGTGACGAAGCTGTTGCTTACCGTGGTTTGTTCTTAATTGATAAAGAAGGTACCGTGCGCCACCAAGTGGTAAACGATTTGCCATTGGGTCGCAGTGTTGATGAAACTTTGCGTATGGTTGATGCACTACTTTTCCACGAAGAAAAAGGCGAAGTATGCCCTGCTGATTGGGAAAAAGGCCAAGACGGTATGGTTGCTGATGCCGAAGGTGTAGCTAAGTATTTGAGCTCTCACCAATAATTTAACATTACACGTACCAACGTTTTTTATAAAATCCTTGTCAAAGTTTGACAAGGATTTTTTATTTTACTTAAAATTTTGAAAACTGTATGAAGTACATCTACACATTTATTGTAATTGCTATTTTTAGCTTTGTTATCATTTCTATCAACCCCAATGTAGGGCATAGCAATGCTACAGGTGCCCCACAAGGCAACTCAGGGTCGCCGTTTGATGGCGCTACCTGCTCACAAAACGGTTGCCACGGCGGTACTGTTACCCCACGCGCAAGCATGATTTCCAGCAATATTCCTTCTACAGGGTATGTTCCAGGTACCCAATACCAAATAACTGCTTCAATTACCCAAGCAAGTGTATCTAAATTTGGTTTCCAAGTTTCGCCGCAAAAAGCAAACGGTACAGCGGCTGGTACTATGGGCACTGCTGATGCTAATACACAAGTTAGCAGCAACAAATACATTACCCACTCGTTTACAGGAACTTCAGCCTTAGGCGGTAGCAAAACATGGACGTTTACATGGACTGCTCCTGCTGCCGGAAGCGGACCTGTTACTTTTTACGGTGCATTTTTGGCAACCAACAACAACGGTTCTGCCGATGCGGGCGATAATGTATTTACTTCATCTCTTAGCGTAGGCGAAGATGGTAAGCTAAATGTATTTACCCCTGAGCAAGCAGGCTTAAAAGTTTATCCTGTGCCCTTTACCAATACTATTTATGTTGACAAAGGTGAGCAAACTTTTGAAAATGCTACTGTGAAGTTGTTTACTCTTGATGGTAAACTGGTAGCCGAAACTGCATTTACAGGCACTGTAACTGAACTTAATACAGAAGAGGTAGCTAAAGGCTTATACATTTTGCACATTAACGCCCCCGGTGTTAATGTAGTGCAAAAGGTGGCCAAATAATTATAGCACTTCTATAAATAGAAACAGCCTGCGGTGCATACCGCAGGCTGTTCTTATTTATAATCGATACTTGTGTTACACTTTCACTTCTTTCCACTTGCCTCGCTTAAAATAGTACCAAGCAATAATGGCTATCAATGTTTCAGCAACGGGTACTGCAATAAATGCCCCTGTTGTTTTAAGGTCTAATCCTTTTGCCAAGAAATACGCAAGCGGTATCTGGAATACCCAAAAACCAATAAAGTTAATGATTGTTGGAGTTCTTGAATCGCCAGCACCGTTCAATGCCTGAGTCATTACCATGCCGATACCGTAAAAGATGTACCCCGCTCCTATTATTTGCAAAGCTTCAGCTCCATAGGCTATCACCTCGGCTTCTTTTGAAAACAACCCGATAATGGGCACTGAGAAGAATAAAAACAGCAGCATTACAATACTCATAAATATGGCATTGTACTTTGCTGTAAGGATTACACTCTTTTCAGCCCTGTCTAACTTGTTTGCGCCAAGGTTTTGCCCTACCAGCGTTGCTGCGGCATTGCTAAGCCCCCATGCTGGCAGGATAAAAAATATTACGTTACGGATGGCAATTTGATAACCCGCAGAAGCATTAGTACCTCCGGTTTCGGCTACCAAACGGGTAAGTACAATCCAGCTTCCGCTGGCAATAAAAAACTGTAAAGTAGCCGGCCACGCTACATTTAGCAGCGATTTTACTACCGTCATATCTACCGTAAAGTATTCTTTTAACAGTCTTATTGTTCCTTTACCGTTAAACAAATGGTAGCATTGGTAAAGTACCCCTGTGCTACGGCCAATAACCGTTGCTATAGCTGCACCTTTTAAACCCCAAATATTAATGAATATGGGGCAAAGGATAATATTAATAACGCTGGCAATCCACAGGCTTTTCATTGCCATGGTAGCATCGCCTGCTCCACGGAATATACCGTTGATAATAAACAATAGCATAATAGCCAAACTGCCTCCAAACATAATTTGGGTAAATACGGTACCTTCCCTTACCACTTCTTCATTACCCCCCATTAGCGTTAGCACATCCGAAGCAAACACAACTCCTATTATGCTTACAATGGCTGTAACTATCAGGGTTATTATCAGCACCTGTGCACCTGCTTGCGCTGCTGCCTGCGGGTTCTTCTCTCCCACACGGCGGGCAACCACTGCGGTAGCTCCAATGCTTAATCCCATGGCTATTGAATACACCAAGGTTATTACCGATTCTGTTAGTCCTACAGTGGTAATCGCATTTTTACCCAGCTTGCCCACAAAAAACATATCTACTACCGCAAATACACTTTCTAAGCTCAACTCTAATATCATGGGAATGGCCAGCAAAAAGACTGCTTTTGGTATGCTGCCTTCTGTATAATCCTGTTCTTCGCCATTTAGCGATTGGGCTATTAATTTGCCCGCCCTGCTAATAAAGCTTTTCTTATTTTCTGTCATCACTCTACTCTTTAATAATTATAATTTGTTTTGCGCGAGCATTTGCCCAACAAGCTGCAAGTCAAAAAAAAGCCTAAAGGGCAGATAAACTGCCCTGTTAAAAAAATTATCCCGTAATTATTGGCCGTTTTAGTCTTTACTCTAATTCAGCGCAATTAAACCCCATTTTTTCAACCAGTGATACCACATGGTGCGGGGCAACATTTCTACCTTCTACCCTCAGTATTTTATCACAGTCTTCAAGGTCGAAGTTGATTTTGCTATCGGGAAAGTGGCTGTACAAAACCGCTATCAGTTTTTTTGCCTGCTTATTTTGCTGCACGTTGGTTTTAAATACCTCTGCCATATTCGTACAGTTTTTAGTTGTGTTTAGTTGCTTTGCAACTGTTTTAATTTTTTATGATAAAATACATAGGACAATACGCCTAATAATACAGGCATTGACATACCTGCAATTTGTGTGGCCGGTGTACCGGATGCCAGTAACGAATAAGTGGCTCCTGCCAAATCAAAGAATAAGCCTGCATAAGCCCACTCTTTTATACGCGGAAAACCGGGTACCAATATTGCCACTGAACCCAATAACTTAGCCCACCCGATAAAAGGGATAAAGTACACCGGGTATTTTAAATAACCGGATAAAAACTGCACTGATTGTTCATCAACCATTATGTTTCCGATGGCCGAAAAAGTCATAAATGCTGCAAACAATGCAGTAAAAACCCAGTATAGTATTTTGGTAATTTTCATCGTAGTAATTATTAATAGTGTTTATGGTAATTATTTCTGTTTTAATACATTGTAGGTTATATGTGTAACCAGATTTGAATTGATTACACCCTTAACGTCCAGCGAAAACTTAGTCTTATCCACCCCATCAAACAAGCGCACGCCGTTGCCCATCATTATGGGGGCAATGTGCAGGGTAAGCTCATCTACCAAGCCTGCATTCAGGTATTGGGTTATGATATTTGCTCCGCCAGTAATACGTACATCTTTAGTGCCTGCATCTTGCTTGGCTTTTTGTAATACGGCGTATATATCCTCGTTGGTGAAGTAAAACGTAGTACCACCCAAACGTTCCCAAGGGTCACGCTTTTGCTGAGTCAGCACATATACCGCTGCCCCAAAGGGAGCATTTTCAGGCCAATTGGTTTCGCCTTCATTAAACATCCGTTTACCAATTATGTGTGCCCCTGCACGGTTAAACAGCGTTTCAACCACATCATTGTCGGTACCGGTTTCGCCATCGCCATTTCCAAGGTGCGACATGAAGCTTCTGGTTGCGTACATCCATTGGTGTATGCAGGTTCCTCCGTCTCCTAAAGGGTTTGTCGGCCCTCCGTTTGGGCCCGCTATATATCCGTCAAGCGATACGCCCACGCTCACAAATACTTTACTCATAGTTTAGTGCTTTGTATCTTGCTTACCTAGTTGTTGCTGTTGTAATAAAACATCCAGTTTTTGCCGTATTTATCGGTTAAGTGGCCCATAATGCCTGCAAAAAAGTTGTGCAAAGGCATTATAGTTTTTGCACCATCAGAAAGGTTGGCAAAAAAGGTTTCTATCTCTTGCGGGCTGCTGCAAGTAATTGACAGCGATATAGAATTACCGTCAATCAGGTGGTCGGGGCCGCCAACATCAGAGCCTAGCAGCACTAAATCGTTACTAACAAGGCTGGCGTGCAGTACGTTTTGTTGTGCCTGTGCAGGCCATTGGCCTGCCATGGGCGAATCTTCAACCGTTTGCAGGGTAAGTTCTCCTCCGAAACAAGTTTGGTAAAATGACATTGCTTCACTGCAATTGCCATTAAAGTTCAAGTAAGCATTAATTGTTGTTTTCATAGTTTTAGTTTGTTATAAGTATACAGGGTTATTATCGGCTCATTTCTCAATAAGCGACACCCATTCTTGCACCACTTTTTCAAGCGATGCCTTTTTATCCATCACATCTTGCATGCTGTAAAATTTTGCCATGCGTCTGTCTTTATAGTCTCCCTCAAGTAACCCGTTACTTTCGTGTATCATATCGCCGTTATAAAATACAAACACCACGTGTACACAATCTTGCGCGCGGGTATGCACCGCTGCTAAGTCCTTTTTTGTATCGTTTTTATAATAAAAACTGGGCGAATTCCATTTTACCCGTTCAGCAATCTTATCAGATGCCTGATTGATAATGTTACGCACCATTTCCATTTCAGCCTTCAAAGGATGGGTGAGCGCAATCATGTACTCGTTCACTTTTTCTGTATCGGTCTTCGCCATATTATATAAAGAGCAACGGGTTCAATAAAACCCGTTGCTAAGGTTTATTGTGAAAGCTTTATTTCAATTTAAAGTCTCATTATTGAGGTAATGCGCTCAAATCCATGTGTGCATACTCCCAGTGATGTCCATCCAAATCACTGAAACTACGGATATACATCCAGCCATGGTCTTTGGTATCCTGTCCCACAGCACCGGCAGCAATAGCAGTGTCAACTATTTCGTCCACCTTTTCTCTGCTCTCAGCACTAAAAGAGGTTAATACTTCCACTGCTTTTGTGGTATCGCAAATTTCTCTCGTGGTAAATGTTTTAAAAAAAGGTTCTACCAACAGCATTACGAATATGTTATCGCTCACTATCATACAGGTAGCATTTTCATCAGTAAACTGGGGGTTAAATGAATACCCAAGCTTGGTAAAAAATGCAATTGATTTGTTTAAGTCTTTCACTGCCAAGTTAACAAAAATCTGTGTTGTCATAGTCTTAAATTTTATAGGGTTATTACTGTTTTATAGTTTTTGCAAGTAGGCTTCCAACTGGGCAAATGTGCCGCCAAAGCCTTGTTGCATGCTTTGTTTGTTGCCGTTAAATGCTTTAACCTCTGCTTCGGTTGCGTTAATAGGTCTGCCGCGCAGGGTAAGGGTGGTTTTGCCGTTATTCTCGGTTAGGGTTAAGGTATTATGAACTTCAAGCGGCCAGTCGGGCAACATATCGGTGCGGATGATATTTCCCTCAGCATCAGCAAATGAGTTCACAAATACTAACTTCTCAGGTGCATTCATCTCAACAAACCTAAAGCGTCCGTACATTGTGTATCCATTGGGAGCTTCCATACTGTAATGAAAAATACCCTCGGGCTTAAAATCAAACTTGTGTATTTTAATACCCATTCCCACAGGTCCCCACCAATGTGCCAAGTGCTCAGCCTCTGTCCATACTTTATATACCAGTTCTCGGGGAGCATTCAATTCTCTTACTAAAATCAAATCCTGCTTATCTGCGTTCTGCATAGTGGGCAGGTATTTTTCCAGCTTGTCAAAGGTTTGTCTGTTGCCTTCTATTGCGCCTGATTCGTTCACTATCCTATCGCGGTCAGCAGCAGTGGCAAATACCATCCTCATGTGCAACGTTGTTTTTGCTCCGTTCTCTTCAAACACCATTGATACCTTAAATGAGTCTCCACTACCGTCTTCATTCACATCACTCATTGTAAACAACAGTTTTTCAGGTTGTACTACCTCATCGTACACAACTTTGGTCAAATAATCTTTTCCGTTAGGTCCGTGCATTGTATATAACCAAACTCCGCCCGGTGCCACTTCCATGTGGTGTACCGTGTTTGTGAAACCGTTTGGTCCCCACCATTGTGCCACGTGTTCAGGGTTGGTACACGCTTCAAATACCAATTCTCTTGGCGCGTTAATAACCCTGGTTATCATTAGTTCGCGGTCGCTACCACCGCTTGCTCCTTGTTTACTTGTCTCCATTTTCGTTTTTGTGTTTTGCTTGTAATAGGGTTAAATAATTCTCCAATGAATCTAATCGCTCGGTCCATATTTTACGGTATTGGTCTACCCAATCCGCCACCTCGCTCAGTTTTTCAAGTTTTGCTTCGCAAAACCGCTCACGCCCTTGCTGCTTCACAACCATTAAACCGCATTCGGTCAGTATTTTCATGTGTTTGTAGATAGCCGCTCGGCTCACATCAAAATTTTCTGAAACAGTATTAACGTTCAGTGATTTGTGGGCAATCATGCCCAAAATCTCGCGCCGCGTTGGGTCGGCTATTGCTTGAAAAACATCTCTTCTCATTTTATGAAACCTTTCGGTTGCAAAACTATATGAAACTTTTCGGTTGCACAAGTGTTTTTTTCGTCACAAAAAATTGTCATCCAATTTTAACCAAGCATATCATGTTATTACCCTCATACAACTCTACACAAGGGCAAGCAGCATTGGGATGCCTTGCCAGTTTTCGAAACGTATGTTCAACCGAGGCAATTTTATTGCGCCAGTTAGTTACCGTTTCGGTAACGTACTCCCCGCTGGGTATCACAAACGTTGCAAAACCATACTTATCGCCCTCATCATTATACAGTTCTATCATCGCCGCGTGATAAATAATAGCTCCTTGTTCATCAGTCCACGAAACCCCAACCACGGCACGTTTTTCACTTTCAGGTACTCGCTCCATCAGGGTACAAAATGCATCCTCTATACCTTCGGGAAACGATGCAGCAGTAGTGTAAAACACGCGTATATCTTTTCTTAAGTAATATGTATGCACTGTTGCAACGGTTATAACTACACTACAAACCTACAATGGGTAATCAAAAGACTTTGGGTGGTAATACGACAATCAAAGGGGTGTTTTGCGTCAGTTTTTTATTACTTTTGATTTTATGAAGCACGTATCAATTCTTGTACCTGAGAAGGCTATTTTGGGCAGCCTTGAAGGCACACGCCAGCTGTTTACACAAGTAAACCACTTCTTTAGAGAGCAAGGAAAAGACCCTTTGTTTAAGGTGCAGTTGGTGGGTATGAAAGAGCACACCAAATTATCGGGAGGATTGTACACCATTAATGCAGATGCGCTGCTAAAGGATGTGAAGCAAACCGACCTTATTATAATACCTGCGGTTGACGGAGATATAATGGAGGCCATAGAAATTAACAAACCTTTTATAGGCTGGATTGAGCAGCAATACAAGGGCGGCGCTGAGGTAGCCAGTTTGTGTTTGGGGGCTTTTTTGCTGGCCTCAACCGGATTGGTAAACGGACGAAAATGTGCCACACACTGGCTGGCCGAAAACGCCTTCCGCCAAATGTTTCCGGAAGTTGAATTGGTTACGGAACGGATTATTACGGATGAAAACGGTATCTACTCAAGCGGTGGGGCGTTTTCGTACCTTAATTTGATTTTATACCTGATTGAGAAGTTTGCGGGCAGGGATATGGCCATTATGAGCGCCAAGGTGTTTGCTATTGAAATTGAACGTAAAGATCAATTATCGTTTGTGGTGTTTCAAGGACAAAAGGGACACGAGGACGAGGCGGTGCGCAAGGCACAGGAATATATTGAAAGTAATTTTAGGGAAAAACTGACGGTGGATGAACTGGCCGAGAAGGCCGCACTGAGCCGACGTAATTTTGAACGACGATTTAAAAAGGCAACGGCTAACACGGTGGCTGAATACATACAACGGGTAAAGGTGGAGGCAGCAAAGATGAGTCTTGAATCATCGCGCGATAATGTGAACGAGGTGATGTATAACATCGGTTATACCGACCCTAAGGCGTTCCGCTTAACCTTTAAACGGATTACCGGCCTATCGCCGATTGAATACCGTAATAAATACAGCCGCTTGGTGGCGGGGTAGAAACAATACCATCTAACTTTTATTAAATGCACTGATTGCAAATCCAATGATTGAACCAATAATTGTAATTAATAGTCCTGCACCCCAAATTGCTATTTGATTAATTTTATCATCCATTGCGGTTAATTTTAATTGTATTAATTCTTCCTGATTTAAAATTTCCCCATCAATTCTTTTAATCTCATAGTTAATCTCTTGCAATTTATAAAGCATATCGGATGGTGACTTAAACAACAATTCTAAGTTAGTAATTTTTCCCTCCAACTGTTCAATTTTCTTGTTGATAATATATGTCTTACCCATTGTATCCTTATTTTCTAAGATATTATTTAACTCTCTCAATTGTATAGAATAAAGTGAGTCTAATATCACAATTGTTTTATTTAACTTCACTGAATCGAACTCGCTAACAAGTAGAGGTTTCTCTATCCTCCTAAATGGTAACACGTCAACTATTGATATGAATAAAGCGATAACAGTTGTTACCCCAGCTATTAAACTTATTATTGTGCCCCAAGCCGTTCTTTTTATTATTATTTCTTTCCTCTTATATTTTTCAAATGTTCTTTTGCTCAATTCTTCTGCCTAAATTTTAGCATCAGCCCTAACTTTAGCTTCAAGTACTTCAAAGCTTGGAAAATCATCTTTACTAACTTCCTTTACTTTGTCTTCGGAAAGAATATGTATATTAAAATCTCCCTCATTTTCAGAGCTAACTATAAAAAACGGTAAATCTTCTTTTCCAATTTCTTTTAAATAACGTTCAATCTTTCTTAACTCATTGATTAAGTCTTTTTTTTGTTTTGAGGCTTTTATCTCAACTAAAGCTAAATACTCATCATTTTCTGAATCAATAATTAAAATATCCGCACGCCATGGGGATGAATTAGATTCATTAATGGATTTAAGTTTAGCCTCGTATATAATTGTTGCTTTTCCATAGCCTTTATTATTCTGAATAAAATCCACAAAAATCTTTTCTAATTCGCGATGCTCCATAATTGAATAGTTACTTAAGCAAATATAACAATATATAACTTTAAACTCGAGTACAAGGGATTCCCATTTAAAATGGCAATCCGTAAATCATAACCTCGTAACAGCGTAACACCTTAACATCGTCTTTGGAGTTTATTGCATCAAGCCCATTGCGGCCTCAACGGTTGTTACGGGCAATGAGCAGGTTTCGTTCTTGCAGATATAAATCAGTGTTTGGCCTTGCACATAGCGGTTTTCAAACAGGGATAGGTTTTCGCTACTATAACGACGGGCATAAAGCCCGACGCTTTTGTGATAGTTTACTCCGAATGGTTTAAAACCATTCGGAGTATTACACATTCTCAACTAAAAAGAAGAAACAAACGTTTGGAGTTTATTGCATCAAGCCCATTGCGGCTTCTACGGTTGTTACGGGTAATGAGCAGGTTTCATTCTTGCAGATATAAATCAGTGTTTGGCCTTGCACGTGGCGGTTTTCAAACAGGGGTAGGTTTTCGCTGCCGTTTATGCTTACGGCAAATACAGCGTTGGGCAGGTAATCAGTAAAGTGTTGGTACAGTTGGTGGGCTTCCTCCCCTATTATTACAATTTGGTACAACCCGAAGGCTTGCATTAACGCCACATCCGCCCAACGGCTATACCAGCTTGGGTATTTTTTTAATTGCTGTGCCATTTTTGCCAGCATATCCTCAGCAACGGTTTTGTAGTTAGTAGTACCAAAATAATAGGCCAGCTTATACAAGTTGTCCGCCATTATTGAGTTGGCCGATGATATTACATCATCCCCCGTATCGGTTTTGCGAGCCACCAACGGTGGGTCAAGTTTTGAGGTGAAGTAAAACAGATTGTTTTCTTCGCTGTAAAATTCATCAAAACAGGTTTGGGTAAGCGCTTGTGCGGTGTGCAGCAAATCAACATCAAACGTGCATTGGTACAGTTGCAGGTAGGCGTCAATCACACAAGCATAATCCTCCATAAAAGCATTTATGGTGTTTTTGCCTGCTTTGTGTATACGCAGCAAGCGGTTGTTTTGTAAAAAATTAGTAGCTATAAATTGTTGGTTGGCAAGGGCTGACTGCAAATATTGTTCGTTTCGGGTGGCGAGGTAAGCATCGGCATAGCCTTTCAGCATCAGGGCGTTCCAACTGCAAATTATCTTATCGTCAAGCCCGGGGCGCACCCGTTTATCGCGGGCAGCCATCAGGGTTGTGTGGCAACGGTTTAGCAAGGCTTCAAACGCTGCTAATGCAATTCCCTTTTCAGAAGCAAAGGCTTCCACACTTGTTTTAGTGTATAAAATATTCAGGCTGTGTTCCCAATTACCAGCTTCGGTGCAGTTATAGTAGGCACTAAACAAGGGTTCATCGGCTGCCAATATATCTACCAATTCAGCCTTAGTCCATACGTAAAACTTGCCTTCAACACCCTCACTGTCGGCATCCAGTGCGCTGTAAAAGCCCCCGTTGGCATCGGTCAGTTCCCTACTAACAAAGTTCAGCGTTTCGTCAATTACTTGCTTGTAAAACGGATTGCCATCTGCTCGAAGCATATTGGCATACACTGAAACCAGTTGACCGTTATCGTACAACATTTTTTCAAAATGGGGCACTAACCACAACCCATCGGTTGAGTAGCGCGCAAAGCCGCCGCCCAATAGGTCGTTGATACCGCCACGGGCAATTTTTTCAAGTGTAAAATCAGCAAACTGCAATGCCTCGTGGTTATTTGCCAGCAAACCATAGTTGAGCAAAAATTGCCAATTATTAGGCATCGGGAATTTAGGCACGCGTTCATTGCCGCCTTCCTTCCAATCAAATTGGGGTTTCCACAAATTATACAGCGCATCCATATCCTGTGGCGTAAATCTTTCTATTTGCGGGGCAACCGTTAAAGCATCCATGTTGCGTACACCGTCGGTTAGCTTGGCGGCAAATTCAAGAGCTTCTTGTTTCTTATTGCGGTAAAAATCATACAACTGCAAAAGCAACTGATTCCACTCACGGTTCGGGAAATAAGTTCCCCCGTGTAAAGGTCGTCCATCGGGTAAGCAAAACATATTCAGCGGCCAACCGCCACGCCCTGTAATCAGTTGCACGGCATCCATGTACACTTGGTCCACATCGGGCCGTTCCTCTCGGTCCACCTTAATGCACACAAAATATTCGTTCATCAAGGCTGCCGTATCTTCGTTCTCAAAGCTCTCGCGCTCCATTACGTGGCACCAGTGGCAAGCACTGTAGCCAATGCTCACCAACACCAGTTTGTCTTCTGCCTTAGCCTTTTGCCATGCTTCTTCGCCCCACTCGTACCAATCTACGGGATTGTGTGCGTGTTGTTGCAAATAGGGACTGCTGGCATTTATCAATCGGTTGGTGTGCATGGTTGTTAATTTATGGCTGCAAAGATAGTACGTGTTGGCGGGGCAAAATAATTTCAACGGGGTTGTTTACGTTTATCAAAGCAAGTATATAAATACTTTGTACCGTACCTTTGTATGCCTGCATGAAACAGTTTTTTAAAATATACTCGCTGATATTAACCCTATTGTTTAGCAGTGCGACATTGCACGCACAAACCCTAACAGGACTTGCTGACTCGGTTTTTATGGCATTACACCACGAGGAGTTTGATAGCCTGAAGCCTTTTTATCCGAGTTATAATGACTTAAAAAGCACTTACGACTCTATGGATATTGAAAAGCAGGCCCAGCAAGTGCTGGTAGCCCAAAAGCAGGTAGAATATGCGCTGAAACGTTCGTTTAAAACCTTGAAAAAGGAAGCGGAATCGTTGGATATGCCGTTATCTAAGCTTGAGAAGGACGAAGTGAGACATTTGGTGCAAACGCAAGACGGAAAAAAGTTTAGTGTAGTTGAAATTGATTGTCATTATAAAAAAAGAGCTGCTACATTGTTTTTTACGGCTATTGAGTTGAACAATGCTTGGTTTTTGGGTGAGGATTTCAGGATTGAAAAACGCGAAGTAGAGGAAGTGCCCGACTATGAAAAAATTGACCGCGAGGCGGAACGTAGGCGTGAGAAACGCGAACAACAGCGCACAGCAGCCAACCAAAAAGCGGAAGAAGACTCAGCAAAGAATGCTAAAATAAAAGAGTTAGAGGCCAAGAAGAAGGAGAAAGAAGATACCAAAAAGCTAAAAGCCGAAGAGAAAGCCAAACAAAAAGCGGCAAGAGAAGAAGAGAAACGCAAGAAAAAACAGGAGTTGGAGCGTAAAAAGAAGGAAAAGAAGGAGAAAAACAAGGCTGACAATCCACCACAAAAAACTACCCCTGCGGATAGTTTACCACCAAGCCCTAAAAACTAATTATTATTAAGCGGCTACAGTAAATACCCTGTGCAGTTCTTCAATGCTGATGGGTTTTA
Organism: Bacteroidota bacterium; assembly: GCA_008933805.1. Taxonomy (NCBI): domain Bacteria; kingdom Pseudomonadati; phylum Bacteroidota; species Bacteroidota bacterium. The sequence goes on along the minus strand of WBUH01000009.1, from coordinate 34,882 downwards.
TCAGGTAATCCGATAATTCTTCATACTGCTTTGCCCTTTCAATATCAGCAGGGTTTATTGATGAGCTCACCATGTAAATCTGAATTTTTTTGCTCAATTGGGGTTTAATCTTTACAAATTCATCCAAAAACTCCCAACCGTCCATCACCGGCATATTCAAATCCAATAATATCACATCAGGCAATTGCTCGCTGTTTTTCATTATAGGGGTTATGTAGTTCATAGCTTTTTCCCCATTTTCAAACACAAGGATATTCTTACATAGATTATTGATAGCTATTAACTTCTTTAAACCAAATACATATATCTGGTCATCATCAACAATAAATGCAACGTCAATTTTGTCGTTCATTAAAAAAAAATTTTAAATGTTGTTCCGCTATTTGGTTCGCTTTTCACATCTATACTTCCCCCCATGGCATCAACTTGATTTTTAGTGATGAATAATCCTACTCCGCGTGCATCACTATTACCATGAAAGGTTTTGTACAAACCAAACAGCTTTTTCCCATACTTTTCCAAATTTATACCAATTCCATTATCTTTTATTGATAAATATAGTTTTCCATCCTCTTTTCCTGTTGAAAGCTCAATTTCAGGGTGTCTTTCCGGATGTCTGTATTTTATTCCGTTCGAAATAAAGTTAAGTAATACACTCTCAAGGTAAGCGGGGTTATAATATACTTTTTCGTGATCAGGTACATGATTCACCACCTTCACATTGTGTTTGGTAATCTCGCCCGCCAAGGTATCGGTAGTTTTAACTATAAACGAACGTAAACCCAACTCCTGCTTCGATATGTTTGCATTTGTTTGTATTTGCACCACCTCATTCAGGTGTTTTATTGCTTCGTCTAATGATTGTGCATTCTCCTTAAGCAAGCTTAGCATTTGTTTGTATTCATCGTCATTTTCAGCGTTCTCAAGCAAATTTAACAACAGCTGAAAATTACCCGAGTGCGAACGCAAGTTGTGCGACACAATGTGGGCAAAATTCATTAAACGGGCGTTTTGTTCACTAATAATAGCTATTGATTGCTGCAATAAATGCTCTTTCTCTTTTTGCATTGATATATCACTGTGCGTACCTATCACCCTCAAAGGTTTTCCTTCATCACCCCACTCAATCACCTTTCCACGGTCAAGTATCCACTTATAGGTCCCGTCTTTACATAACAACCGGTGTTCGTTCGTATAAAAGGGTGTTTCCCCTCTGAAGTGTTTATTCAAATCTTCATTGCAGCGGTCTATATCATCAGGGTGCACTCTATCACTCCACTCACTCAATTTATCCCCTATTTCATGCTCACCATATCCCAGCATTTCCTTCCATTTCTTCGAAAAAAACACCGTATCATTTTTACCGTCCCAATCCCACACACCTTCGTCCGCACCTTCCAAGGCAAACAACCAGCGTTGTTCACTTTTTTTCAACTCGGCCTCAGCCTTTTTTCTTGCTGTAATATCCTTTATCTGCGAAACAAAGTGCAGGGGCGTACCTTTAGTATCGCGTACCAACGATACGGCAAGTAATACCCAAACCAAACTTCCGTTTTTATGTATATAACGTTTTTCTATCTGGTAGTTTTTAATCTCACCCCTCAATACCATGTGAACGCGATCAAGATCAAGACTTAAATCTTCAGGGTGGGTAATGGTTTGAAAATCGGTAGCCAGCAATTCCTCCTCAGTATAGCCTACCGTTTCACATAAATTATTGTTAACCTCAATAAACTTACCCTCCGTGGATACCAACGCCATACCGATTGCTGAGTGCTGAAACGCTCCCTTAAAGGTATTATTGCTCACCTTTAATTGGCTGTAAAGCACATGACGTTCGGTAACGTCTTTTATAGCTGCAAAGGCAATCCTGTCATTTGCATCTTCGTATACGTTAATGGTAACTTCAACAAAAAGCAAACTACCGTCTTTACGTTTTGCTTCAAACTCCCTACCCATAACTATCTTATTATTTGGAGAATTTTGCATGAATTCTATTCTGCCCCGTTCATGCACTTCCCTATGAATTTCAGGTACTAATTCATGTAGTTTACTACCAATAAGTTCATCGCTATCATAACCAAACAACGTTTCAAGATGCTTATTGGCCAAAACAATAATACCACCCATGTCTACCGCCAACATGGCATACGGAGCCATGCTAAAAAAGCCTGTTAAAGAATCAGCTGCACCCATAATATAGCTTAATTTGTTAGCTGTGAAATCAAATCTTTCCTTGCTGTTACAAGTTAATAAAATATTAACTACAACAATAAATTCAAACACTATTTTATTAAAGCAAAACTATTCTAACAGCATTTTTACTTATGTGGTAGTGCCTTTTATTTATTTTTGCCTTTATGGTTGATTTCTCAATGGCTGATATTGCCCGCCTTACAATACACTACGCCGGCAACAAACAAAAGGACGAAGGCTGCAAGCTGACTGAAAAAGATGTTTTGAACGAACTTGGTGATGATGAACAAGCAGTTTTGCTTAAGTTTTTCTTAAAACCCTTTACTACCGAAGAGTTTTACAGCTTCAACCATTCATCTGATATCGGCTTGAATGAAATATACAATTACGCAGGGCAATTGTTTGAGGATATCAGTTTGTTTCAACCACTGTCAAAAAATATTTGCAAGCACTTGTACGAATGCTCTAATCACCCCAAAATAAAGGCTGGAGAGGTGTATGTGGTGCTTTTTACGGGTTGTGTAATAGACAATGAAACGGTTGACGTGCTGGGTATTTTTAAATCTGAGAACAAAGACCGCTTTTTAAATATTGAGTTTAACCGTACGGGCTTGTCTAAGTTAAACTTGCTGGAGGGGATAGACCCTAAGCATTTGGACAAAGGCTGTTTAATATACAATATTAATAAGGCCGACGGATACAAAATTGCTATTGTTGATAATACGAACCGCGGCAGTGAAGCCCAGTTTTGGACCGATGATTTTCTTTCGGTGAAACCTTTGCAGGATAACTATTTTAATACGGCTAACTATTTGAAGCTTTGCAAAGACTTTGTGGTAAATGAACTTCCAAGCAGATTTGAAGTGGCTAAAAGCGACCAAATTGATATTCTGAACCGTTCGGTTGATTTTTTTAAACGGAATGAATCGTTTGATAACAACGCTTTTACTGAGGAAATTTTTGGTCAACCCGAATTGATTGAAAGCTTTAACGGGTTTAAGGACACCTTCGAAAAGGAAAACAATTTTTCGTTTGAGGAGAGTTTTGATATTTCAAACCAAGCTGTAAAAAAACAATCCCGCACGTTTAAAAGCGTGCTAAAATTGGATAAGAACTTCCACGTGTACATACACGGCGACCGTAATCTTATTGAGCGCGGCTACGATGAGGTAACGGGTAAAAAGTTCTACAAGATTTATTTTGACGAAGAGGCTTAGCCTTTTTGCAAAAAACATAGCACACCGTTCCGTCTCCATCTTCACTATCTTACATTTTATTTCATCCTATACAGCAACAAGGGGGGCTTATAACAATGTGCCGCAAAGTGCCCTTAAAATTGCCGCATAACCACCTTTGGAGTATATATTGCTCTCTCTATTTTTGTATAACAAACTATAAAACAATTTAATACAACTAAACTATGCAAAAAATTACCCCATTCCTTTGGTTTGACGGCAACCTTGAAGAGGCCGTTAACTTTTATGCCGGAGTTTTTAAAGATTCTAAAATTGGCAACATTATGCGTCAAGGTCCTAACGGTCCTGCATTCTCGGCCACATTTCAGTTAAACGGACAGGATTTTATGGCCTTAAACGGCGGCCCTATGTTTAAATTTACTCCTGCAATTTCGTTTTATGTAAGCTGTAAAAATCAGGAAGAAGTGGATTATTACTGGGAAAAACTAACTGAAGGCGGTAGCGAAGAACGCTGCGGATGGCTTAAAGATAAGTTTGGTTTATCTTGGCAAATTATTCCTGATGCCTTGGGCGAATATTTGAACGATGCTGACCCTGAAAAAGCAAACCGTGCTATGCAAGCCATGTTGAGCATGAATAAAATTGTGATTGAAGATTTGAAACGTGCCCGCGACGGACAATAATCACCTGCCCAAAACACGCTAAACGATGCCTGAAAATATAACTGCTGAACTATTTGTAGAAAGGCTTTGGAAACTCCAATCTGACGAGGAATTAGCCAAAATACAACGGTATTTTAAATCGGGCAAAGGACAATACGGCGAAGGCGACAAATTTATTGGGGTGCGCATGGGGCAATTATTTGCATTAGCAAAAGAATTTGTTGCCATGCCTCCCCTTGAAATTGAAAAACTGTTGCAGGATAATATCCACGAAATAAGGGCGGGTGCTTTGAGCATTATGGATAAGCAAGCCCGTATTAAAAAAACACCTGAAAGCCGCAGGAAAGAACTGTATGAGTTATACATACGCAGACACGACCGCATTAACAACTGGGACTTGGTGGATGTAAGTTGCATTTATGTGGTGGGCGGTTACCTGTTTGATAAACCCCGGGACATATTATACCAACTGGCTGTTTCGGATAACATGTGGGAAAGGCGCACGGCCATTGTTAGTACTGCTTATTTTCTGAAATACGGACAGGTGGACGATACTTTTAAAATTGCTGAAATTTTGCTGCACGATGAACAGGACTTAATTCACAAAGCTGTAGGCGGGTGGATAAGGCAGGCGGGTAAAAATAAACACCGTGCCCGCTTACTTGAGTTTTTAGACCAGTTTGCCGCCACAATGCCACGTACAATGCTGCGCTACGCCATTGAACACCTTGATGATGCCCAACGTAAACATTACATGGGCTTAAAAAAATAACTGCTGCGGTTATTCAATTTCAATATTGTACGATTCAAGCAATCCGGCTACTGTATTTAAAGAAAACTTGGCCTTTTTGATTTTATTCTTTTCAGGATTGATTGAGAAATTATACGACGTTCTAAAGTCAGCTTTTTCAAGTACTGTATTATCAAAAATAGCTCCGCTAAAATCACAATTTGCAAATACCGAAGCGGTAAAATCTGCATCGGCAAAATCAGCTTCCCGCAGGTTGCAGTTCTTAAATTTAGTACCCCCCAGCTTTAGTTTAAAAAACGATGCGATGGTGAGCACACAATCCTCAAACTTTAATAACGACAGAAACTTATTACACACGCTAAAGTTTAACCCCAACAGCTTACAGTTTTTAAACGTTACATCCCTAAACGAAGTGTCTTTTAGTTTTGCATTGCTGATATTACAATCTATAAACTCACAATCCATAAACGATGTACCTGATAAATCAGCTTCTGAAAAATCACATCCTTTAAATACGCAAGTATCATACTCATGCTTAAGCAATGCTTGCCCTGAGTAATTTTTACCCTCAAAGACTTCATTATCAAAACTTTCAATCATACCGACAGATTTTATTTAACCGGAATCCAAACTTCCTCTTCTGATGCGGGGTCGTTTACTTTGTATCGTTCACCCAACAACTCAAAATGCTCCCTGCTATCCACGGTTAAGCCATTTGCGGGCAGCCATTCAGTAAACATATATCCCAAATTTTCAAAATACTTGGCATCAGTGCCTATGTGCAAATAGGTTACGAATTTTCCGCCTGCTAGGGTGTACGTTTCCATACCATCGGGTACCACACTGAAATCGGCAACTTCAACCGCAGCCCAATTCTCAAACGTTGGGGGTTGTTGCATAGCTCCAAACTGAGTAGAGGGGTCAAAAATCTGCATCGAAACTACCTCCGCTCCTATTGCATTGGTTATTTCTCTCCTTCGGGGCATAAACCTGCGCCACAATTCACCGGTGGGGTTGCTTTCAGGAGTAACAGTAATGTGCATTCCAATCAGCTTCTTTTCGGGGATAGTTTTTATTTCCGGATTCATAGTTTCGGTTCAAAATAAACTTTGTTACAGGAAACAAAATAATTGTTTCTCAACAAAAAACACAGAGGTAACGCTCTAAGAAAAATCAATAACCGTTTATCCGCTAACGGATAAGCGTTATTGTTCCTGAGGTGTTATATGTTCGGCCAATTCCTGCCTGTGAAGAAATGGTATAAAAATATACCCCCATAGGAACTAACTGGCCGTTATAATCACCACGCCAGATAAATGACGATGAGTCCGACTCAAAAACACGTTCTCCCCAACGGTTATATATTTCAATTTTAAAAGAATTAACACTTTTATAATCAATGTAAAAGCCGTCATTCAGACTATCACCATTAGGAGTAAAAACATTGGGTATGTAAGGCGGGTTACAGTCCTCCACGTTAATAAAAGCTGTATCCAAAACAGCACCGCATTTGTTTATGGCTGAGATAATATAAATACCTCCTGAATCGGGAGAAATTAAGGGTGTGGTTTCCCCTGTATTCCAAACATACGAGGTTGCTCCTTTAGCAGTACCGTCAAGTGCCAATACCGCATCCTCACAAACCGAAGTATCATTTATTACAGGTTTTACCGGCAATGAGTCTAAGTTAAGTACCGCTGAATCTGCAAAGGCACACCCATTCAGCATAAAAACTACTTTGTATTTGCCTTTAGCACTCACCGTTCGGGTTGCTTGGGTACTGTTATCATCCCACAAATAAGTGGCTCCGGCGATGGCAGCATCTAAAACAGCACTCTGACCGCTACAAACCGAAGTATCTCTCAGTTTTTTTGAAGGTGCAGTTGCCGCACGAATCGTAATACTATCGGTATAGCTACACCCGCTTGCAGAGAGTTTAGCCCAATACAATCCCGCCGTGGTTATAATAACAGAATCGGTAGTGGCTCCTGTGCTCCATTGTTTTGTTGCCCCTGCAATTGATATTTTAAGGGTATAACTCCCCCCTGAACTGCATATTGAAGTATCATTACCCAATGAAAACACAGGCGATGGTTTAGAAGCAACAACAATTGTATCAAAGGCTGAGCAACCCAAGTTTGTGGCCTTTAGCCAATATGCCCCGCTTTGTTTGATAGAAATTGAGGGCATGGTATCAGTTGTACTCCAGTTATAAGTACATCCGACACAACTAAACGATTTAATAATACTATCACCCACACAAACAGCAGTATCAGCACCTAAACTAACCATCGGAGGCTGTTTAACAGTTACCGTTACGGTATCCCAGTTTTTACACCCGTTATTTACTTGTAACCAATAATTTCCTGCTTGCTTAATAGTAATGTTTGGTGTGGTTTCTGCGGTACTCCACAAATAGCTGCAACCTGCACAGTTGTATGATTTTGCGATGCTATCACCTGCACAAAAGGAAGTATCAGCACCCAAACTAACTAAAGGAAGCTGATTGATTGATAGCGTAATGGTATCGCTGTTTACACATCCGTTATCAGCACGCAGCCAATAACTACCAGCCTGTTTCATGTAAATAGAAGCCGTGGTGTCGCCTGTATTCCAAAGGTATTTGCAGTTTGTACAGGTATACGTTTTTAAAAGACTATCGCCGGCACATACAGCAGTATCATTACCCAAAGCAACCGCAGGGCCTTGCTTTATAGTAATCACAACCGTATCTCGTGTTTTGCAATTACCATCAGTAACTTCCAGCCAATAACTGCCAGCCTGCTTAATGGTAATTGCAGGGGTTGATTGATTAGTATTCCATAAATAACTACACCCCGTGCAAGTAAATGATTTACTAATGCTATCACCCGCACAAATGGCTGTATCTACTCCTAAACTGGGAACCACTGCATTTTGAAGACCAATAACAATGGTATCAGCCGCTGTGCAATTATCACGGGTAGCTTTTGCCCAATACGTACCGGCAACTGTTGGTTGATAAGTGGATGTGGTTGAATTGTCCTGCCACACATAAGTAGCATTGCTGATAGCAGGGTTTAATAGTGCGTTTATCTTTCCACAGTATGTACTATCGACCCCGAAAGAAAACGAAAATGGAGCTCCTACTTTAACTACCAGCGTATCATAGGAAGCTACCCCGCATGAATTTCCTTCGATAATTACTGTATCGGTGCCGCTTTGGTTAAATGAGATAGAAAGCGTAGAAGCACTGTTATTTAGTGTCGATGTTCCGTTGCTGTTTTTACGATACCATTTATACGTTGCATTGGCTGTAAAGTTTATCGCTGTGCCGCTACACACCACGGTATCAGTAGAAGGGATATTTATTTTTGGTGTACCTCCCGAACCACTCAGCGAGAACCCGCCTGAAATGCACGAATAACCTGAAACTATCCAGCCTGTAACGTTTACCGACGAACTGTTGGGCCACGAATTAGCCCCCGAACCGCTTGTGGATGTATAACGGGTACAATTATTTGAGTTGCGAACAATCTTGTGCCACAACAAGGCATCGGATGTATTATCCACCTTCCACCCTTGTGAACCCGGGTCGTACCCTACAAGCCCTACCATATCAATATATGCCCCGCTTTTTCGCAAAGCCACTGCATCGTTACCGTTTACACCCGCATTAGAGTTTACCAAACCGCAAGTTGATGCACAGTTGGTATTACAATACGGTGTATTACCTACAATAACTGACGCTCCCGATGAAAGTGTTCCGCTAAGTGTATAAGAACCGTTGGGGGACGTAGCTCCGTTATTATAAACATCCAATGTATAGGCTGATAAATTGATGCTGGCATTGGTGGGATTGAAAATTTTAACCCCGAAACCACTTCCGGGATTCCAATCCACATACTCAACAATCATCAAATCATCCGTTTGCGAAACCCCTTTGACACAAAAAACAACAAACAATACAATTGAAATTGCGTATTTAATCCCCCTAAACATATTTTGCAAAACAACATCCGCAGCTTTAAGGGTGTTTTATCAAAGCATTAAAAATAACCCTTCCCAATGTTACCTTTTGCGATTTATAACATGGATTTACAGCATACTGTACACCCTGATTGTTTTGTAAATTCTAATACCTTTGACGTTGTTTTGTCCTTAAAACCTAAACATTGATGCATAAGCCTATGTGCAGGGATTGGGTACACTACTAAAGCTATGCTTAGCTTTTGATAATTTATAACCAACCAGCTAATAATGAGGAAGTTTATTTTAATAGCTAGTGCGTTTTGCAATAGTGCAGTTTCGATAGCACAGGTTACCAATACAGGGGTTATGGATACCACCGATGTGCAAAAAGAAGGCAAAGTAACCGTTGGGGGTTATGTAGATGCCTATTACGGGTTTGATTTTAACGAGCCCAAATCAGCAGACAGACCTTACTTTGTTTCAATGGCGCGCCACAACGAGTTTACCATTAACCTTGCCTACGCTGATATTAAATACAGTTCTCAAAACATCCGAGCGCGTTTTGTGCCCGGTTTTGGCACGTATATCAATGCCAATTACACCGCTGAACCCGGGGTGTTAAAAAATATTGTTGAAGGGTATGCGGGCATACGTTTATCACAAAAACGCGAGATTTGGTTAGATGCCGGGGTATTCGGTTCTCCCTACACCAACGAGAGTGCCATATCAAAAGACCATTTAATGTACACCCGTTCCTTCGCCCCTGAATACGTGCCCTACTATCTTTCGGGGTTAAAACTCAGCTATACGCTTAATTCCAAAGTAAACCTGTACTTATATCTGCTAAACGGCTGGCAGCAAATACAAGATCTTAACAGTGATAAATCCATCGGCACACAGGTTGAATACCGCCCTGCCAAAAAATGGCTGATAAACTGGAACACATACGTAGGCAATGAAGTATCATCTGTTACACCCCAAAACAGAGCCCGTTATTTTACTGATGTATTTTTCATTTACAATCCCGATGGTAAGTTTTCTGCCACCGGCTGCGCTTACTTTGGAGTGCAGCAACGCAGAGACCTTGCTGGAAAAATGGTAAACCATAACTGGTGGCAGGCCAACCTAATCGGCAGGTTACGGTTTGGCAAAGCATCATCCGTTGCCGCAAGGGTTGAATATTTTAACGACCCTAACAGCGTACAAATAGCCCCCATCACAGCCACTAACGGGTTTTCTTCGTTCAGTGCTTCGGTGGGCTACAACTATCAAATTGCACACAATATCATGGTGAGGTTTGAAGGTAGAACTTTTTGGTCGGATGAGAAGGTCTATATACGCAAAGGGTCTGCTGTTAATACCTCCAATTTAGTAATATCAAACCTGACTCTTTGGTTTTAATGTGAAATGAAATATTCTCTCACACGGCTAAAGCTAAAATATCTTAAGTGTTATAGTAAGACAATTTTAAGTTCAAACGTTTCTAACTAAATCATTTTATGGTTCATACCTTTGATTAGGCGAAAATAAGCACCTTACAAATTCACACCCATGAACGTTCTAGAACAAATCAACGAGTATATTACAAGTCAGCCCGAAGCAAAACGGAATGACATGCAGGAGTTGCACCGTGTTATAATGGGGATAAACCCTGACTGCCGATTATGGTTCTTGGATGGGAAAAACAGTGAAAACAAAGTGGTTTCAAACCCTAATATCGGATATGGATTTCAAACCATGAAATATACTGACGGCAAAACCAGAGAGTTCTATCAAATTGGTATTAGTGCAAACACAAGCGGAATCTCAGTATATATTCTTGGCATTGATGATAAAACGTACTTAGCCGATACATATGGAAAAAGTTTGGGAAAAGCCGGCGTAACAGGCTACTGCATTAAGTTTAAGAAGCTTCAGGATATTAATATTGAAGTGCTTAAAGATGCTATCCGTTTTGGATTTGAGGCAAAGAATTAGCATTCTTAAGAATAAAAAAAGCCACAAAATGTGGCTTTAAATGTTTGTGATCCCGATTGGATTCGAACCAATGGCCTACTGCTTAGAAGGCAGTTGCTCTATCCAACTGAGCTACGGGACCATGAAAACGGCTGCAAAGATACAGCTATCGTTTCATAGTTCAAACCGTTATTTCACACGATACCTTCAAAGGTTTTACTGCTTTGTTCAGAAAGCGGTTCATCGCTTTTATCCCTTTGTAATGAGCAATAATAATATCGGGCAAAATATCATCCGTAATAAACCGCCCCGGAATATAGCCAACACAGCCTGCGAAGCCTTGATTCAACACCAACCCGTCCGAACAGGTATTTACTCCCAAAGGATTGGTTGGGCGGCAAAAACCCTCCTTCCCAAAACTTTCTGAAAAATCTTCGTTGTCTTGCAACAGTGTATATTTTTCATTCTGTTCAGTCAAAAAACCTTTAATCTGTTCCAGCTTATGGTCTTCAATCCCGAAAATTCCGCCAGCCAATACAATTTTTTTGGGCGTAAAACCAAACACCATACCTTCTACAGGCATTCCGGCAACCACGTGCTGTTGTGTAATTATAGCCCCCACTTCGGCAAACTCGCCGGTTGGTAATTCAAAAAACGAGCGGTTTGCACAGGTGATTAAAATCTCTTTTAAGTTATCATTAACACTGCCGTCGCACTTTTTCAATCGGGGCAATAAATTTTTCATAAACCGCCTGAAAACAGGAAGGATGTTTTTTGTATAAAAATCTTCATCCTCCTTATTCCACATGTTGCAAGGCACAAGGTATGAACGGCCTAAAGCACTCATAAACTTATCGCTGAAAAACTTCTGTTTCATAGTTTTAATTATTCGTAGCGTAAACTATTAGCGGGGTTTAGACAAGCCGCACGCAATGCTTGCCAAAGCATTGTTCCGAGGGCTATTGCAGCGGCGACAAAAACAGCCAACACAAAATATTTTACCTCGGGATTAATATGATATGCGAAACCGGTGAGCCATTTATTCATATACATATAGGCACAAGGAATGGCGATAACGATTGCCAACAGTATCAGCAACAAGTATGATTTTATTAGCACATAGGCTACTTGTAAAGTACTGGCTCCTATTACTTTGCGGATACCTATTTCTTTGGTGCGCTGCTCAATACTGTAGGATACAAGGCCAAAAAGACCGAGGCAGGCTACAATGATGGCCACGATTGAAAAGTAGCCGAATATTTTTAGCCTCTTATCCTCGGCCTCGTATTTGCTGTTAAAATTCTCATCCACAAAAAAGTATTCAGTAGGGTATTTTTTTGAGTATTTCTTCCAAACACCTTCCACAAAGGCAACGGTTTCTTTGGTATTATGCTCGCCAAGTTTCAGCAGCATCACACCTCCCCCTACGCTGCCTCGTTTGCGCACAAGCACCATAGGTTCAATGGGCTGTTGCATGGGCATAAAATGATAATCGTTTATCACTCCTACTACTTTTCCATCGTACCCAAATCCGTTTTTCAGCGAAACATCAAAAGGTTTATCCCAGCCAAACTCTCTAATCGCTGCTTGGTTCACTATAAATGCTCCGGTATCATCGGCAAGGCTTTCTTTATTAAAATTACGCCCTTGGGTGATGGGTATTTTCATCAATTCTAAAAACTCATCATCTACCCCGTATATATTCATCAACCGTTCTTCGGCCTTGCCTTTATAATTAATGTATTGCAATATTTTACCTCCAAATTCACCGGGAACTTGGCTGGCAAGTGATACTTTCTGAACATTGGGGTTACCCATCAGTTCAGTCTTCATCACATCAAATTTTTCGATAAATGTGGTATCGGCTCCGGGCACTCTGAATGCCAGTACCCGTTGATTGTCAAACCCCGGATTTTTGTTTTTCATGTACTGCATTTGTCCGTACACTATCAGGGTGCAGCTTATCATAAATACAGCAATGGCAAACTGAACGGTTACTAATAGTTTACGGAATATTGCCGACCCCGAACCCGGTATCTGTCCTGTTTTAAGCACCTTTACAGGCTGAAACCCTGATAGAAACCACGCGGGGTATAAGCCTGCAAAAATGCCTACCAAAAGTGCCCCTACTGCTAATACACCGATTAATCCTAAGCTGAAATCAAGGTTTAGTTCTTTACCCGACAAATAATTAAACCCGGGTAATAACAGCTCAACAAAACACAGGGCAATAATTAAACTGAATATCACAGTTAATACTGACTCACCAATAAATTGGAAAAATAATTGGCTACGACTTGCACCCGCCGTTTTACGAATACCAACCTCGCGGCTACGGCGCGCTGAACGCGCCGTGGCAAGGTTCAGGTAATTGATACACGCAATCACCAGAATTAAAAAACCAATAGATGAAAATATATAGATGTTAGATTTTTTGGTTGTTTGGGCATACTCATGTTTAAAGTCGCCGCTGTTTAAACGTATATCCAACAAGGGTTGTAATTTATAAGTGATACTGCCGTTTACATTTTCGCTCTTCAACCAAGGAATAATAACCTTTTGCACCATCGCGGCCAGCTTGGCCTCAACAGTTGTTTTATCAATCGGTTGTTTAAACAATACGTAATTGGTTTGTTGCATATAAAACCAATCGCGGGTTAGGGCTTCTACTAAATTTGGATGCATCGAGCTGATTGATATCAGCGCATTTGGGACGATGTGTGATACATCAGGTTTGTGCTTGATGATGCCCGTTATTTTATAGCTCTTAAGGGTAAACTTGAGCATTTTGCCCAGCACCCCTTCGGTGGTGCCAAAAAAGGTGCGGGCAAGCTCATCGGTTATGACAATGGTTTGCGGCTCTTGAAGTGCCGTGGCAGGGTTTCCTGCTAAAAATTCGTAATCAAATATTTTGAAAAACTCAGGGTCGGTAAAATAGATTCGCTCTACTTGAAATACCTTATCACCGTACCAAAGGGTTTGCTTTGGCAGCGGACTTAACCTAACCGCCTCTTCTACTTCGGGGTAATCAGCCTTCAAAGTAGGGGTTAACATATATGAACTGTAACTGAGGTTATCATCTTGCCCCGAAAGGTTAAGAATAGAGGTGATACGGTAAATCCTATCAGCCTTTGTATGATTTCGGTCGTAACTCAATTCGTTACTCACGTATAAGAAAATAAGTATGCACGATGAGATACCCACGGCCAACCCGAAAATATTTATAAACGATACCGTTTTGTTTTTATAAATATTCCGTAATCCTGTAAGTAAATAATTCTTAATCATAGGTTTGAGTTTTACAGGGATTGGGATTACATTAATGCTTTTTCGGTTTCGGTTAATAATTTCCCGTCAAACAAGTTCACCACACGCTCGGCGTGTTGGGCGTGCTCGGGCGAGTGGGTTACCATTATCACCGTTGTGCCCAGCGCATTCAACGATTTGATAATGTCCATTACTTCGTCCCCGTTTCGGCTATCAAGGTTTCCGGTAGGCTCATCGGCCAGTATTAGTTTGGGTTGGGTAATTACTGCCCTTGCTACGGCCACACGTTGCTGCTGCCCGCCTGATAACTGTTGCGGAAAATGCTTTGCCCTATGGGCTATCTGCAACTTTTCCATCACCTCTACGGCTCGTTTTTTCCTCTCTGTGGCCGATAGTTTTTGATACAACAAAGGCAGCTCGATATTTTCCTGAACAGTCAGTTCATCTATCAGGTTAAAACTCTGAAAAATAAACCCCACATTTTGTTTTCTTAGTTCGGCCCTTTGGCGTTCGGTATAATTGGATACTTCTTTACCCAAAAAATAAAACTCGCCTGATGACGGGTTATCTATTAATCCCAAAATATTCAACAAGGTAGATTTACCGCACCCCGAAGGCCCCATAACTGCCAAAAATTCTCCCTCTCTCACGGTAAGGTTTATTTTATCCAGTGATATGGTTTCTACCTCATCGGTTTGGTACATTTTGCTCAGGTTTATTGTTTTTATCATAGTCTGATTGTATCACAGTTAGTATTTATCCTTTATATGCAGTACTAAAATTCAAGCACTGTTTTCTCTCCAAAATTTTCGTAGCTCGATATAATTACTTGTTCACCCACTTTTAATCCCTCCAGTATTTCAAAATATTGGGGATTTTGCCTGCCCACTTTTATGGCTCTTTTTTCAGCCGTTTTACCATTATCTGCAAGTACAAAAATCCATGCGCCCCCTGTTTTCTGGTAAAACCCTCCCCTTTCTATCACCAAACTTTGTGTTTTTGCACTCATTTGCAGTTTAAGCGATATGTTTTGCCCGCGTTTCAAGGTTTCGGGAGCGTCTTCGCTAAACTTTAAATCAATGGCAAACAAACCGTTGGTTACTTGCGGATATATCTTCAGCACTTCCAACCGGTACTCCTTCCCGTCCCACTCGCAAAAAGCATATTGCCCCACATAGGTGCGGGCAATGTATAGTTCATCAATATTTGCCCTCACTTTAAACCCTTTTGATACATCTATCGAAGCGATATTTTGCCCTTTGGCCTTCGTTTCACCAATTTCACTGTCAAAATTTGATAGCTGTCCGGCCACAGGCGCAACAATGGTAAGTCCTTCGTTCTTCTTGCGAACCAATTCAAGGTGTTGCTGCATACGGTTTACCGAAGCTGTCATTTGGGTTATCTGGTCAGCAGTTGATACTGAATCCTGTACCAACGCTTTTTGTAAAAGCTTCAATCGTTTATTTTGGTATTCGTAGTTGTTTTTGGTTTGCAAATACTCCTGCTCTGATATCACTTTGTCTTTATAAAGCTTCTCACTATTCTTCATGGCTCGTTGCGCCTCGGCTAACTGAAACTCTGCATCGGCCAACTGGGTAAGTCGGTTGGTTTTATTCTGTTCAAGCGTGTTACGACTGTTGCGTATGTTGTTCAGCAAATCCAACACTTGTGCTTCTTTGTTCAATAAATCCAGCTGCAAATCGGTATTATCCAATCGCAGTAAGGGTTGACCCTCGGTTACTTGCGTTCCGTCTTCCACAAATTTTTCACGCACAACACCGCTTTCTAAGGCATCCAACACCACTGTTTTCAAGGGGACTACCACACCATCGGCAGGTATAAACTCCTGAAACTCCTTCATCTCCACCTTGCTTACCGAAATTTTGTCTTTATCTGCTTTAAAAGAAGACGGTTTGCCCGCACTTGCATAAAACGAATACAGCAATGCCAATATCCCCAGCACAACCACTGCGGTTATTCCTTTCTTGCGCCACTTGGCAGTTTTATTATCAATAGGCCTGTCCATTCACTGTTTTACAACGCAATTCAGTGCCAAAAACATAAAACACTAAAAATCAAACGTATAACACAATCCGATATAATTTGCTTGTTCAACCTCGGACACTAATTTGTCCGATTTCGGACACCTTTGGTCAGATTTTATAAAAAGTGAAACCGCTTTTGTTTTTACTTGTGAACGATTTTACCAAAGCTAATGCACAAGCACGACCTGAATATATTGGTGGTTGATGACGACGAAGATGTGGCACAGGCTGCCACTATCATGCTGAAAACATACGGTTTTAAGGCATCGTTTGAAACCAACCCCGAAAAATTACTGCCCACCCTTGAAAAACAACAAGTGGGCGTGGTGCTGCTTGACATGAACTTTAGGGGTACTGTTTACACGGGCAATGAAGGTTTGTACTGGTTGCAACAGGTGAAAAAGAAGCATCCTCACATTGTGGTAATAATGATAACGGGTTATGGCGATGTGGAGTTGGCGGTAACGGCTATAAAAGCAGGTGCCAGCGATTTTATACTGAAACCGTGGCAAAACGAGAAGGTGTTGGCATCGATACAAACGGCCATCCGATTGCATGAGGCACGCACGGGGAAAACCCAACCTGTTAATACCGATGGAGTACATTTAATAGGGCAACATCCCAAATTACAAGAAACCCTTTCTACCTTAAAAAAAGTAGCCCCCACCGATGCAAATGTGTTGATATTGGGCGAAAACGGAACTGGAAAAGAGTTAGTTGCCAAACTACTGCACCAGCATTCACAGCGTAGTCAAAAACCGTTTGTGAGTGTGGACATGGGCAGCCTGAACGAAAACCTGTTTGAAAGTGAACTGTTTGGCCACGTAAAAGGGGCTTTTACAGATGCACGCGAAGAACGCCAAGGTCGCTTTGAGGCAGCGAACGGCGGTACCTTGTTTTTGGATGAAATAGGAAACCTTTCACCCGTTATGCAGGCAAAACTGCTTAGTGTATTGCAAAACAGGGTGATATACAAAGTAGGCTCAAATACTCAGATACCCGTTGATATACGTTTGGTGTGCGCCACCAATATGCCTTTGCTGCAAATGGTAAAGGAAAATAAATTCAGACAGGATTTATTGTATCGCATAAACACGGTTGAAGTCAGCCTACCACCTTTACGTGAACGTAAGGAAGATATTGCGCTGCTGGCCGACTTTTTTATTGAGCTGTATTGTAGTAAGTATGGAAAACAGGAGAAACGACTCCACACAGTTGCACTAAAACAGCTTGAAAAGTACCATTGGCCGGGCAATGTGCGCGAACTGCAACACGCCATTGAACGCGCAGTAATTTTGAATGATAACGGCGAGTTATTACCCGGTGATTTCTTATTACCGTTGTACGAAATTACCGACGATGGCGGCAACAGCAGTTTTAACCTTGAAGAAAACGAAATACAGTTAATAAAAAAGGTATTACAAGCGCACGGGGGCAATATTAGCAAGGCGGCAGCCCAGCTGGGTATTACAAGGGCCGCACTATATCGCAGAATGGAAAAATATGGTATTTAGTAGGTTTAATACGGGACTTATTCTACGCATAATTGTGTTGAATATGGTGGCAATAGCCGCCGGCTTTTTGCTGTTTGAAAACCGCTATACCTACACCCCTGCTGTATTATTAGGAATCGAAACCCTGCTGGTGGTTGAACTGGTGGTGTATTTACGTCGCACCCAACGCAAAGTAACCCGCTTTTTTGAATCGGCATTGTACCACGATTTTAATTTCACCTTTACAAAAAACGACACCAATCCTGATACACAAGAACTGCACGCTGCACTAAACAGCGTAGCCGACCGTTTTAGGCAACGGAAAATGCAGGCTGAAGACAGTATTAAGTTTAATGAAACGGTGATAGACCAAATACCGTTGGGCATTTTAATTTTTAATGCTGATAATACCTTGTACCGCTATAATAATCATGCGCGCAAAATACTTGGGGATAACACTACGGCACACGTAAATAAGCTATTAGAGAAATATAATTTTCTGCCTGATTTACCGGGGTATGCGGCATCACCGGCCCCTACCATTGTTGAAGTGGCAAAGGAAAACGGTTCGCTCACCTTAGCCGTGCAGGAGCAACGGTTTGTTCACGATAAAAAAACGTTTAAATTATTAACCCTGCAAAATTTCTCAGACCCGCTTGACCGTAAGGAGCAGGAAAGCTGGCAAAACATTATCCGTGTATTAACCCACGAAATAATGAACTCGCTAACCCCTGTAGTTTCTCTGACTGAAACGGCATTACAGCTTACCAAACAAGAAAACCAAACCGAGATATTGCAACAATCGCTTGAAATTGCCCACAAACGCGGGCAAGGTTTATTAGGCTTTGTTCACTCTTACCGAAAAATAACCAATATTAAACCCCTGCAAAAAACCGTTTTCAGGGTGGGTGAATTAATCAGCAGCATTGCTATTTTAAAATCAGAAGAATTACGGGCAAAAAACATTCAGCTAACCACCGCTATTATCCCCGAAGACCTTGAGATGGAAGGCGATTATGAATTGTTGGAACAAGTAGTTATAAATTTAGTAAACAACGCTGCCGACGCAATCATTGATACTGCAAATGCCCGTATTGAGATAACCGCAGGGTTTGATTACCTGAATAAAATACAAATAAGCGTAAGTGATAACGGCCCCGGAGTACCCAAAGACATCTTAGATAAAATATTTATTCCCTTTTTTACCACCAAAAAACAAGGTACAGGCATTGGTCTTAGTCTGTCTAAACAAATAGCATTGATGCACGGCGGTAGCCTGTATTTTGAAAAAGCAGAAGCAGGAAATACCCGCATTGTATTGAAAGTATAAATGTCTTTATTTGACGTCTTTTGCACTCCCATGTTCTTGTGCAAAGCCCCCAAGGTTCAATAGCAACGGAATTACCCCTCTGCCCTTTTCAGTTAGTGAATACTCTATATGTAATGGTTTTTGGCTAACAATAGTTTTGCTCAAAATACCCTCTTCTTCCAGTTCTTTTAATGCTACAGAAACCGATTGTTTATTAGCTCCTTGCAGCACTTTCATAATACTGTTAAACCTCAACGTTCCTTCGTCCGCCAAGCGTAATATCTGTGGCTTCCACTTACCCGAAAGGGATTTCAACATTGCCTCGGCAGGGCATTCGGCAGTAGTATCAACTTTTTCTGACATTCGTTGTTATAACTTCAAAAATCATTCCATACATAAAAAATAAACCCATTGATAATTAGTAAATTACAGTAGTCATTTTTTTCTGACTAATTGATTTACCCAAAAAACAGCGGGACTTTTGTAAGCACAATTAGCTCCTTACACAGTATACTGAATGAAGAAGATAGCATTTTCAACCCTCTTAATAACACTTCTTTTTGTGGCAACAAGCTGCAATAGAAAAAATATATCACAAAAAATGAACACGAATGATAATAACCCTTTGCTATGCTCGCCTGAAAGCGGAGCCTGCGAAGTACCTGCAACCGGAACTGCCGATAACATTGACGCCAAAGAAGCAACAGCCAAGCCTGTACAAATAATATATTTTACAGACCCTATTTGCTCATCGTGTTGGGGCATTGAGCCGCAGCTACGCAGGCTGAAACTTGAATACGGTGATTACATTAACATAGAATACCACATGGGCGGACTACTGCCCGGTTGGGAAAACTTTTACAGCGGCGGTATCACCAAGCCTTCTGATGTTGCCCATCATTGGGATGAAGTGAGCCTGCATTACGAAATGCCTATTGACGGTGATGTGTGGCTGGAAGACCCGTTATCATCTTCGTACCCGCCTTCAATTGCTTTTATAGCGGCACAATTACAAAACAAGGCCAAGGCGGTGAAGTTTTTGCGCCATATACGCGAGATGGTGTTTTTAGAAAAGAAAAACATTACCAAATGGGAACACCTGAAAGCTGCCGCCGAGAAAGCAGGTTTGGATACCGTACAACTGAAAAAAGATTACGAAGGACAAGCCAACCAACTGTTTAAAAATGATTTGGACTATGCCCGTACTAACGGGGTAAGAGGCTTCCCTACTTTGTTTTTTGTAGATAGCAGCAATAACAGGCAAATGCTGTACGGTGCGCGTCCCTACCAAGATTTTGAACGTATTTTACAGTTTATGTACCCTGATGCAGTGAAAAAACCACTGCCGGCCAACAACGAATTGTTTAACCACTACCCTACCCTAACAGCAAAAGAATTTGCAGTACTCACAGGCCAAACAATAAGCCAAAGCACACAAACGCTGGATAACTGGGTAGCAGACGGTATGCTTGAAAAACACAACACCAAAAACGGTGCACTTTGGAAACTGAAAAAATAATAGTAAATAAATATCAACCTATTTCAAAGGCGCAAAAATTGCGCCTTTGAAATAAAACGCTTGCTCAGTTAATTGCACTAATCCTTAATGTTCTTTAATATTTTTTGATCGATATAAAATGTCCCCAGCGGAATAATACAGGCCAACAAAACTTTCCATGTGGTGTCCCTAAACTTCCATTGTTGTTCAACACCCACACTTAATGTGTTAAATACAAACAACAAAAACAATGCGCCGTGTACAGGTCCCATAAATTTAGTAACCGAAGGATCATTCGCAGCGTACTTAAGCGGAACAGCTACAAATACTAATATCAGTAAAGACACCCCTTCTAAAAAGCCTATTATCCGTAAGCGGCCAACTTTGGTTTTTAATAATTGTATCATTTTTTTATGTTAAAATCGAATAAACGGACGCTGGGCTAAGGGCGAAAACGGCCATGGAATCGCTATAAAAATGAGTATCAGCGCAGCACAAAACCACCAAAACATTGTTTTAAATTTCTCTACATCTGCGTCTTTACGCTTGGCCAATGAAGACCCAACCGTAATCAGTACAATGGCTACCAACATAGCAGTAATGTGCAACACCCCAAAAAACAATGGTTCTAAGCTTCCTTCGCTATTTTGGGGATGAATAAGAAAATGCTTTACTATAGGACTTTTTGAATACAATAAAATTCCAACAATTAGTTGAATGTGAGCAATGGTGGCGGTTGTATGCCTGATAAAATTATCAGTTTTAGAAAATAACCTACTGCCTTTGTAGCCTATATAAGCTCTGTAAACAGCATAAAGTAACGTCACTACCACCAGCCAACGTACTATTGAGTGAATAATTATAAGTGAATAATACATAGTTTTTGTTTACAAAACATACCAAATGGTATGTTTTTAGTGAAAATTTTTTATCTCAAACCTTCCAGATAATTTTTAAACTCTTTCAAATACATCTTATACACCTCGGTGCCTTGCAACTTCCCCATATTTCTGACCCCCCCGTATCCCGCAGTAATGTATACAGCAACAAAACCGGGATTTGTTGTGTTCTTTATTTTACCATCCTCAACACCTTTTGTCAAACACAGCTTAATTGCTTGTTGCCATTGTTCAAGCAACATATTTAGTGCGTGCTTAAACTTATCATTTAGTGGAGCCATTTCTTCAACAAGGTTAACAGCCGGACATCCGTATTTCACATCAAAAAAAGGAGCCGTTAACAACAAGTGTTTCATCATCGAATAAATATCCTTCACAGGGTTGTTAGTGTTCTCCAACGGTTTCACCAACACCTCATACATGCCGGGATACATTACCTCATTTATCATGGCCAGCCCCATTTCGTCCTTGCTTTTAAAATGATAAAAAAAAGCCCCCTTGGTTAGCTTTGTAGTCGCAATAATGTCATCAACACTGGTAGCCTGATACCCGTTTCTATACACAAGCTCAAACGCCTTTTGTAAAATTGTTAACCGTGTTGATGCAGCCTTAGTCATAAAAATACCAAATGGTATGTTTTGCAAACATAAAACCCGATTCCTGAATTACAATACATATTGCTAAAAATTTGTAATTGCCCCCCAAAACTGCCGCAATAACACCCCAAAAAAGTAGCTTGCATTGTGCAACTTTGCTAAAAATAGTACCACTATGAAAAAGCTTGAATTTGAAATTACCATCAATGCACCGCGCGAAAAAGTTTGGGGGTTGTTATGGGCGGATGCCTCCTACCAAGAATGGACCTCGATATTTAGCGAAGGCTCAAGAGCGGTTACCGATTGGCAAACAGGCAGCCAAGTATTGTTTGTGAATGCCGATAACGATGGAATGCTCTCAATGATTGCACAAAACATTCCTAATGAATACATGTCTATAAAACACTTAGGGATGGTAAAAAACGGAGTGGAGGATTTGGACAACGAAAAAGCCAAAGAATGGTACGGGGCTATGGAAAACTATACGCTAACCGATGTAAACGGACATACACATCTTAAAGTGGATATTGACATTACCGAAGAACACGAAGACTATTTTAAAGACGCTTGGCCTAAAGCCATGAACAAAATAAAAGAAATGGCTGAAAGAGCTTAATAATTATACTGTGCTGTCTAAAACAAAAAAGCCTTTCAGTTTCCTGAAAGGCTTTTTTACTTTTTCGTCGGGGTGGCAGGATTCGAACCTACGACCCTCTGCTCCCAAAGCGCGGGATTTCCGTATCGATATGAAATGATTTGCAACTATTTGTATTGATTATCAATAGTTTATTGTTTTAATGGACACGCATTTTTTCTCAAAATTACGGAGTTCTTGTGCAAATCTTGTGCAAATTTTTCGTACCTTCGGCTTGTGAATACTAACATAGTCATTTCTTTAGACACTCGCAGAACAAAAAAAGATGGTACTTTTCCGGTAGTGATGCGATTGGGTCATAACAAACGTACAACCTCTATACCCACAGGCATAAGTGTTTTGGAAAAAGACTGGGATGCAAAAAACCGTCAGGTTAAAAAATCCTATGTCGGCGTGTCATCAGTTAGCCGTTTGAATAATATCATCCAAAAGAAAAAAGCAAAGGCAATGGATGTGATATTTAAGCTTAACGAAGCTGGCCAACTCAACACCATGTCCATTACCGCTCTACGGGATAGGGTTGAACAAAATGGCGCAAGCCTGTCTTTTTTCAAGTTCACTGCCCAGGAAATTGAGGAACTGATAAAGGCAGGCAGAATTGGGACGGCACGATCCTTTAAAGGCGTTTCAGATGTGCTTAGTAAATATCTTAAAGGGCGGGATCTGCTTTTTCAGGAAATCAACTTCAGCTTTCTAACAAAATTTGAAGCGTTCCATTTGAGTAAGGGCAACTCATACAACGGCCTCTCAGTATATATCCGTGCCGTCCGCTCCTTATTCAATAAGGCTATTAAGGCCGGACTGGTTGAGAAAGATCTTTATCCTTTTGATGACTATAAAATTAAGTCAGTCCCTACGCAAAAGCGGGCGCTGGACTGGGAATACATCAAGAAAATAATTGAGAAGGAAATTGAACCGGGCGAACTGTGCTTTCATGCGCGAAACTATTTTTTAGCTAGCTATATGATGTACGGTATGAACTTTACGGATATGGCTTACCTAAAGAAGGAAGATATAAAGAACGGCAGGATAAAATATCGCCGCAGGAAAACAAGTAAGCTATACGATATAAAGCTTACCGATAACCTTGAGAAAATTCTCTTATACTATATTAATCAAGAGCCCGAAAATGAATATGTGTTTCCTATCATAAACAGGGCTACGCCCATGCTGCAAAGCAAGGATATTCAATGGGCCAGGAAGCGGTATAATAAGAAATTAAAGGAGCTGGCGACGCTGTGCGAAATACCTGAAAACTTGACCAGCTATGTAAGCCGTCATTCTTTCGCAACGCAAGCGATGCTCAAGGAAGTGCCACTCAATGCAATCAGTGCCATGCTCGGCCATTCAAGCCTGAAGACGACTGAGATTTATCTGAAAAGCCTGCCAACGAATGTTCTAGATAACTATAATGACTTAGTGATAAATGGCGAATAAAATCAATTTTAAAGTCTATTAAAAATTTTATCTTAGTCATTAAAAATATTTGGAATGCTCGCAAAAGTACTCATCCCATTACCTTTTAACTTACAGGTTCTTAGTGGACGAGATTATGAAACACCAGTATTTGAAATTGCTGGTTATGAAGTCACAATCCACCCGCCAGTAAGGATCTCTGAGCAAGATATTTCACCTGATAGAATATACGTTAACGATGAACTCACCCAAAATACAAACATCCTTCTAATAACCTTCAAGAAAGATGAGTTTTTACGAAGTGAGGGTATTGATTTTGATCCTCCTATAAATTTAATAGCAGACATTTGTAATGAGTTTCTTATCAACGTACGATACGTTACAAATGCTGCACATATAAAGCCCCTCGAATTTTCTAAAACTTCCGTTAATATTAATTATTTCAATGATGATGGAAGCGATTTGGAAATTATTAAAGGCAAGCTGCGTGGTAAAGGGAAAGCAGCATACACCATTCCCTATGCAGTACTTACTCCAGATACGTGGAAAGATGTATTCTCTGTATTTGGTAAGAATAACCTTCCTGTTTGGAAACTTCTCCTTTTAGATGCTGAAGAATTAATAACTGAAAAAGGAGCTTCTATAGTTTTGATGCTAACGGCAATCGAAGTGTTTATAAGTCAGACACTCGATCTGATGGCCGATAAAAATCAATTTCATCCGGAATTATGGAAGTGGATTAACATTCGGGACAATAATTATTTGAAAACACCATCCATTGCTGAACGTCTGGACTTACTGAGTAAGATCATTCTCGGGAATTCATTAAAAGAGAGAAATGAACTTTGGAATATCTTTAAAAAACTTCAAACAGCTCGAAACGGCTTCGCACATAATGGAATTTTGAAAATTGATAATGAGGATGCGACCGTAGCTAAGGTAAGGGAACTTCTTGAAGGTGTGAAAAGGATAATTGCATACTTATCTGAAAATGTCCCTCCCGAAATACAGCCACCTTCATTTAATCGTGCTTATACAGTAAAGATTGATATTCCATTAAATAAGGAACTAGGAAAATTCTTTACAGCCCACGAAAAAACTCCTCCAGCTTAATGTTGTGAATTTCAAGAATACGTATCAGGCTACTTATTCTAAAATCAGACTTCCCTTCTTCCAACTTCCAATACTGTTTCGGCTCGATTTCGTGTTCGTCCGCAAAATTACGGTAACTTGTATAGCCTTTTTCAATCCGCAGCTTTTTTACCTTCTCTGCTATCTTTTGTACTTCCGTGGTTTGCTTTTCATCCATGCAACCTCAAAAGTTCAAAACCTTTTCTAAAACTTTTGCGTCTCTTTAGACGCAAATCATAAAAATTCAACTAACTTGCGTCTAAAAAGACGCTAATCAATATTTTACCTTTATGAACATATATACCCTGCGCATTGCGCGAACGGTGCTAAGCACTGCTGCTTTTTTCTTTGTAACCTCTTCCATTGCCCAACCGGGATTTAGCTTAAACGGTACAAGCCATAACACTGTTGTCGGCATTGCTTCCGACAAAAACGACAATATTTATATCGCCGGAACATTCGGCGGTACGGTAGACTTTGACCCAAGCTCCGCGAACCGTCCTATCATAAGCAATAACACAAATGGTTTTTTAGATGCCTATGTAGCTTCCTACACCCATGCAGGTGTTTTGCGCTTCGCTTTTTCGCTACCGATCGGCTACCCTGAAATAGAACGTTTCGGCGCCGATAAAAACGGAAACACATTTTTAATCGGCAACTTCATGGGTTCGGTTGATTTCGACCCCGGCGCGGGGGAGAAAAAACTCCATGCCCCGCAGCCTGCCCAATTTCTGACTTCATACGATGCAAACGGCAATCTGCGCTTTGCTCATAAGCTAAACGGCTATTATGACCCTCAATACATAATTAAAGCCGCATTATTCGATAAGCATGGCAAAATCCATTTATTCGGCACATTCAGCAATGAAGCTGATTTTGATCCCGGACAGGGTGAATATAAGCTTACGCCCTCGGCAGAGGGAAGTGCGTTTGTTTCGCTCCTCGATACAAACGGCGTATTTATTTCGGCCTATGCCCTTATAGAGCTTTCCAAATACACCGCAGGCCCCAGCGCATATGCAATAGATAGCAGCGGCATTATTTACTGCGCTGGTGCAAGCCAGGGCAAAGAGGATTTTGATGTGTCGGGCGACACTGCATTTATTGTGAACGAGGAATACACCAAAAGGCAGCACTTCTATCTGGCTAAATATTCGCCCGCCGGCCTGCTTCAGGACGCTAGCCTGATAGCTAAAGATGTAAAAGATGAGAGCCTGCTATTAAACCCTCAGATTACACACTTGCAGATAGTCAATAACGGTGAAGTTTATATGGCCGGGATTTTCTGCGACACCGTGGATTTTATTAGTAAGAAGGGGCGTAACGGTAAGCTCATTGCCACTGCGGATGATATTTCGGCGAATATGTTTTTAGTACGCTATATATCAGACAGCAAACTCATGACAGAGAGGCTGGATCATGAGATATACAATGATGTATCCGACCCTTCTTATGCCGTGCCTGTCTCGATGGCTTTGGATGAAAAAGGCAATGCAATTATTACAGGCGTGTTTAAAGGTCATTTGGATTTTACGCCCAACATCGACACTACAATTTTACGTTCGCCAACTATTAATACTGGCTTTGTCAAAAATGCCTTTCTCGCTTCATACAGGCCGAATGGAACCCTGAATTTTGCACATAGCTTTACCGCCAGCACTTCAAGCGAAGGTAAAGGCGTGTGTATTGGCAGCAATAACAGAATCTTTATGACTGGTGAGTTCAAAGCAGACTCGATGGACATTGACCCCTCCGCTAAAACCTACAGCCTTTATACTGAACACAGCGTCAGCTTTATTACAGGGTTTGATGAAAACGGGAACTTTACCCAAATACCGATAGAACCGACCGGAATTAAGCATTCTGAAACTAATAATTTCCGCTTATATCCTAATCCCGCGACGAATGTAATTACGCTATCGCTGAATAATAATTTGGAAGCCTGTACAGTTGAAATCTTAAATTTACAAGGCTCTGTCCTGCACAGCACGACTATCAATCAATCTGAGCTATTGGAGATAAACATAGGTTACTTATCAGCAGGTCTATACTTCGTCCGCATTACAGGCGGACAGATAAATTCAACACAGCGACTAATAGTGCGATAGTTAATAATCGGCTCAAAAAAGCCGTATTTATGAGCCGATTAGATACACCTAATCGGCTCATATTTTTAATGCAATTTCATAACTTGCGATTATGAATGTCATTTGCATGGATGAACCAGCCTTCTATGAGCTGGTCGAAACGGTGGTACGCAGGCTTAGCACCGAGGTAAACCGCAAACCGGATAAATGGATAGGCACTGAAGATTGTATGAAACTT
This sequence comes from Bacteroidota bacterium, assembly GCA_008933805.1. Lineage (NCBI taxonomy): Bacteria > Pseudomonadati > Bacteroidota > Bacteroidota bacterium. The sequence continues at coordinate 7,536 of WBUH01000009.1, read as the reverse complement.
CTTGGCATATCTTCAAAGACTACGCTCCAACAGATCCGCAATGAAGGACGGATAAGATTTACCCAGCCACAGAAGAAGGTCATTCTTTATGACCGGGATTCAATCATGACTTATTTGGATAAAAACGCCCGAGAAACCTTTTAATTTATGGATGAGGAAAAATACACCGAAGGATTTAATAACGGCTATTTCCTAAGCGAAATTGAGCCGGGTATGCTTGAAAAGCTTCTCTCTGGAACACAAGGAGAAAATGAATATCTGCAAGGTCTGAAAGATGGTCACCTCGAATATAAAAAGGAAGCGCAGATGAATAAAATCCGGGAACATTACGAAAGTAAAAATACCAAAAGCCGGGACGGCAAAGACGCAGGGCGCTGATTTTTAAAACTTTCTGCGCCTTTGTTTAATTACAGCGCGGTATTTTCGCTTTTAATTAAACTATCAATTACTTCTATGGAATTACCCTATGGCTACAGGTGGCTTTTGGAAACCATCCTTTGTACAGTCCTTGCCTTGATCGCAACCTGGATTTTTTATCCGACCGATACTTCGCTCACCCATTACTTTTATTTAACAGGATTTGAAGAATCTTTGTATTTCGCTGCACGCGCCGTCCGGTATTTTATCATTGTCGATTTTCTTTTTAAAATGGTCGAGCTTGCCGGAAGGCATGTTGAGCGAACGGAAAACGGCGGAATCGTCTCAACAATTCTATATATAATTCCGGTTGTTGTATTTATCCTCTGTGCCCGGGATTTATTCTTTATCGGCAAGGGTCTTGTCGAAGCATACAATGCCAACCCATCAAGTGAAAAATATGCTGAATATCTCTTTAAACACGAATGGAAAAACCTGCTGAAAATAGCAGGGTTGATTATCGCTCTGCCATTGTTCATCCAGCGGTTTCCCGTGTTTGTTGTGGAGGAAATTCAGAAATTAAAAGAACACAGGAAATTCAGACAGATTTTCAAGGAAGGGCGCGGCGGTTCCGCCCGCTGGGCAACTACGCCGACCTATGAGCGCTTCCGGGCGGACGCATATATGGAGAACAAAAAACTCGTGCTGGGGCGTAGCTTGTTTGAAGATGATATGAAACCGAGCGTTATAGGCATAGACGACGATGCGCATATGATTACCGTCGGCATGACAGGCTCGGGCAAATCAACAACCGTGCTTTTGCCTAATCTGGCAACATATAGGGGGTCTGTGATTGTATTCGACCCCAAAGGGGAGCTTGCAATGAAGACCTTCCGCTGCCGAAGTGATGAAAACTGGCTCCGCCAAAATAATGTCAACGGGCGGACTTCTCGTCATTTAAGAGGTGGACGCGCCTTTGTATTTGATCCGTTCGGTGAAACAAAGGATTTGCCGCGCTGGTCGTATAATATTCTTTGCGAAATTGATATTAACAGCGACCGTGTGAGGGAATTGCTCTCGGCTATTTCCGATGGCTGCGTTAGACCTGAGAAGGACGAAAACATCCATTTTGAAGAAGTGGCAAAGTATTTTATCGAAGGAGCAATAGCACACGTTCTAAGCTGGTATCCTGAGGAAGACCATACAATGCCTTTCGTGTTTGACCTGATAAGCGGAGTTGATACGAGCCTTAAGAGCTCTGACCCTTCTCTGCTAAACAGGCTTTTATATGAAATGCTGCGCAATGATGCCGCAGGCGGTCTGCCGCAACAAGTTGCGGCAAATATCCTTGAAATGGGAGACCGTGAAAAAGGTTCGGTGCTTTCCACAGTATCCCGCTCATTAAAATGGGCGGGCGATCCTGCTATGCGCAAGCATCTGGTTAACTCAGACTTTCGATTTTCACAAATTGGGGCATCGACAACGGTTTATTTTGTGCTGCCGGACGGCCTTATAAAAGAGCAAATGCGTTGGCTGCGCACCATGATTTCCGTTTCGCTCGGGCTGGTTAAAAATATCCCGTACAAGCCCACCTTGCCGACTTTGTTTATAATCGATGAGCTGCCGCGGCTGGGCGGCAAGATTGAGGCAGTAGCCGAAGGCTTCGGAATCTTGCGTGGATACGGGATAAAGTTATGGGCGTTTATTCAAGATATAGGTCAACTTGAGCGGGATTATCCTGACCGCTGGACAAGCATGACGGCCAACTCAACGGTGCAGGTGTTTGGCGTGAATGATATGAATACTGCCGAATGGGTCAGTGAAATGCTAGGCGCGTCCAACTACGTCCGAAAAAGCGGAAAGGATAAAAGCAGGCATGAAACAATTTACCCTTTGCTCACGCCCAATGAGGTGATGATTATGCTGGGTAAAACTGAAAACCGCCAGATTGTAAAGACGGCGGAAGGCTTTCCGATGCGGCTGGAGCGGTGTTCCTATAAACCATTAAATTTGGGCAAGCACGGTTTTCTTGAATATTCAAAAGACGCTTTACGAGGCTGCTTTGAAGACTGGTAAAATCATCGGCCCCGGTCGGTATCCTTATCTTTCTGCTGCTCTTTGTTTGCCCGGTGCTCACGCATGCGCTGGTCGTACTCCTGCATTTTAGCCTTTTTGTTAAACTCCTCCTGGACGGATAATTCCTTTTTCTTCTGCTCAGCTTCGGTCTTCTGCTGGTTAGATTGCTCCTGCTGACGGACACGCTCCTGCTCTTCATTACGCCGCTGCTGCTCCTCGCGGCGTTTTTCTTCCTCCTGCCGCCTGCGCTGTTCCATCTGCTCTTTCTCCCGGGCCTGAAGTTCCTGCATTACCTCTTGCCGCGTCTTGCCTTCAAAATGCGCACGCTCGCGTTTATCTTTCATTTCCAGCTTCAGTTTTTGCGCTTCTTCCTTCTGCTGGCGGTCAATCTCCGCTCTGGCCTGCGCCTTGTCTTTTGCTGTCGCGCCGAAAATATTTGTACGTTGCGCGTCATACTTTGAGGCAAGCTCTACATCTATTCGCTTGTAATCTGCCTGAAGTTCTTTTTTGAGTTCTGCGTCAACGAGGTTAAAACCTTCCCTGTCCATAATTTGATTTGATTGATAGTCTCTGATATAATTTCCATATCAAAGATAAAAAACAGGGGCAGAGCGAATGGAATTTCTTTTTATCAGTGATGAGGAACGGAAAAAAATCATGCAGTATATCGAGCTTGCCGATATTGACGACTTTCCCGATGACAGTACGCCGTTTGAGGAATATAAGGAAAAGACGCTGCGCTACATGGATATCATCGAAACATTTGATAACTGCCCCAAGAGAGCTGCTGAACGTTGGAATACCGCTTTAGCAAATGCCGGAAAGGCCGTTGATAAGGTTTATGAGCTAATGCTGGCTCATATCCCCAAGCCTACAAGCGAGCATTACTACGCTTGTTTTAAAACAGAAGAAGAAGCTGAAAGCTACCGCGAAAAAATACGGGTGGAAGCCGACAAGGCTTTTGATGAAGTAATGAATCGTGAATTTTATGAGGCCTTAAACAATCATATTATGAGCCGTTTTGAAACAAGGGTTGTTCACTAACGCCCTAAATCATTATCCCCGTCTCTGTCCCGCTTGGCATTCCTGTACTTCTGCATACGCTGCTCGTAGTCCTGTTCTTTTGCCCTCCGTTCATCTTCCCGCTGCTCTGAATAACCGGGCTTTGTTTTAAGCTGCTCGGCTTCAAGAGCGGAAAGCTGCTCGGCCATGCGCTTATCTACCGTCTCAAGGTTCGCATTTAAGGCTGCAAGCCGCTCTTCGAGCTGACCGCGTTTTCCCGTGAGTTTATCCATCAGGGTTTCTTTTGCTGCAAGCTGGTCTTGCAGTTCCCAGATAGATTTTAATAGGTCGCCGCGCCTGTATAATTCTTCCTGCTGTTGTTTCAGGCGGTGTTTTTCACGCTCGCTTTTTTGTTCCCAATCCCTTAGCTCATCCAGCCTGCGCAAGTGTTCGCCGGAATCATTTCCGGCCTTGTTTGTAGTTTCTTTACCTGCCTGCTGACGCTGCGCCGCAAGGTCAACGGCCAAGGGCAGATTTTTAAAGCCGCTCAAGCGGGCTTTCATATCAGCCGCCCGCTGAGCCTTTAGCTGCCGCGAAAGGCTATAAATTTTACCTGCTTCATCCACCAGCACAAGGCCACGCTGATCGCCCTGGGCGAGCGTATAGCCTTTGTCCTGCAAAGCTGCTTTAAAGGCTGCGCTGCTGTCGGATTGGTCATAGAGCGCCTGTATTTCCTGCGCACGGTCTAAACGGCTTTCCCGGTGCTTCACAAGGGTCAGCTTTTTCATCCCTTCCGCGCCGCGCTCGCGCCGCTTCTGGTTATTGATTACCCGCTGCTCGCACAGAATTTTACCGTCATTGCGCTCGACATTCTCTGCCCATTGCGAAAGGGTCAAACGGTCATAGCTGACTACGGCTGTTTTACCGTTTTCAGGGTTAACAAGATTGCAGATAACATGGGCGTGCGGATGGGGTCTGTCGCTATGGGCTATAATGACGGCTTCATGTTCATGCAAACCTAAAAGGTTTAGTGTGTCCAGCGCGGATTGAAGCATGGTCTTCTGGTCGGGGTTTTGCTCAGGATGCCATGCAAGGCTGAATGAATAAACTTCACCCGCCTTGCTTTTACGTCCTGTTGAGGGAATGCCTGCCTGTTTTTTAAGGCGGCCTGCATTCATGGACGTATGCGCCATCCAGCGAAAGGCCTTCTCAGGGTCTTTAGTAGGCAGGTTGACCGTATGCGTCCAAAGCACACGCTCATTGCTGCTGGCCTGCTTATCGTGCAGATAATAGGCTCCCGCGCCCTTAAAGCTGTGTCCGCGTCTGGCAATCCTGGGAACCATGATTATTTACTCTCCAGCATTTTATCCATGAGTTCTTCAAGCTTTTCCCATAGCCGGGGCAATTGCTCCGGCACGATGCCCGTCGCGTTAAGCTGCCGCGTCTGCTGATTGATGTTCACGCCGATTTTGCGAAGCTGGTCGAAGTAGGTAAACTCAACAAGGCTTTGCTTGATTACGATTTTGCCCTTCAGGGCCATTTGCCGGACATACTCGCTTAAAGTCATGCCCGATTGCTCAGCCTTTTGGCTGATTTGGGCTTTCTCATACACCGTGCAGCGGATGGGCGGCAAAACGGTGTTTTGCTTCTCGGTTTCGTCTTTTACAGGTCGCGTCATGATAGCTGAATTGATAGGTTCACAAGCGGCTCAAAGCCGCTTCACCGGGGGATGCAACGGGGGTTCGCCCCCCTTGCCAAGATCGTTTTTGTATATACAAAAACATATCTTGCTATTCCTACGGTTTTTCGAATATACGAACGTTTTTGAAATGAACCCGCAAACGGTTCATGATGACCCGCGTTGACTTAAGCCAGGTGCTGAATTGAGAAGGAAAAGAATTTCGGAAGTTGGGAAAATTCAAAGACATAATTTCTCCTGTCTGTTTGGGGCAAACAGACAGGATTATATTCCTATTTTATCTTAAAGCAACATAATTGTGTTGCAACAAACTCAGAATGAAACTAGTCTAGCGAAATATGTTACTCAGATTCATATGACAAGCTATTAGTCGTAAACTTGCTGATTACCAAGTCCATTTTTTCCAAAATACTCGCTCCTTTTTAGCTCGGTCGGTTTGAACACCCTTAAAGACATCGATATTATCAATTGTTTCTGAAAAGTTACGACCTTTACCTTTTAACTCTCTTCCTAAAACACTAAATCCAACGGCAGTGTTGAAAATTAGAAATCCATTAACAACAGAAAGGAATACAGTGGAAACATCAATTGTCCCGGCATTGACAAATAAAAAAGGGATTAACAGTGACGCAATGAATGATATCCATTTGGAATTTTTTATATTTGGGATTAAGTAACATACTGTATTTGTTATTAATACAACTACTGTACTTCCACCACCTAAAGAAGTAATGCTCTCAACAGTAAAAAATTCTTCTTGATTTATGTTCAATAGAACTGACAAAACATTCAGAATATATCTAATCTAAATTGACCCCATCAAATGTCACCTTCATTAGGGATTCGTCAAGATTCCTTGCCTCCAAGCTCTTTTGCACATCTTCCATTCTGGAAACGTAAAGTTTCGTAGATTTTTTATGAAAGTTAGGGGGCAAAGCATTCAATTTCTTTTCAAACTCGTCCCGTAAAGTAAGAACCTCTTGTTGAAATGGGCTCAATCCTTCTAAATCTTCGCCTTGCTTGATATTATTGACTATGCTCATTCGTACCTCCACTCAAATATAAACAACTATACAATTAATAATGTTGTATCGCACTCTATTTTTTCAACACTTTTTAAACAGGCGCAAAGTTAACGTTAAAATTTCAATAGTCAAAGACTAAATAATTTCTTTCGCAAAAATCTTGAGTGAGTGGAGGTTAGCCAACTATTATAAAATTTTCTCCGTCTTACTGATCTAAACTGACCTAAGTAATTGTCGTTTACTGCTTTATCAATAAGACTGGGAAAGAACGCTAAAATTCTCTTTGCAAAACTTATATCATAAAAAAACATATCAAAGATTAAAAACGAATTTGTTATTGAGTTACTGTCCACAATAAACTCTAATATCAATTTATTTTGAATTCTTAATGACGCTACCCAAATAAACTTAGGCATTGGTTTAAAAGAAATCTCTTTCCGAGTTTGAACATCTAAACTAGTATCCTGGACCCTTTGTTGTTTGAAGTTTGAAGAAAAGTCTAAATAAACATCCCAGCAAAATGTTCTGAAATCAAAATTTAACGTTCGATCAACATCTTTGGCTAAATCAAATAGATAACTAAATCCATTAACAGACGAATATACTTCCGAGTAACTAACCCTTATCTTTTTATCCAAAGGTATGATGGCAATTATAGGCACACTTTGGCGATTTTTGCCTTCAATTTGGAATGACAGTAGTACCTCCTGTTGCGCATTTATAAATTTCTGATATTTGTTACCTGAAACGGAAAAATCTATGCTCTCATATGGGCCAAACTGATCGTTATGAGCATATAATTCTTTAATTGTATTGTGCTGAAATGCCATTGATTCACTGGTAGAGCCATCACCAGTAGCTACTTTATTTAACTCTCCACTAAGGTAGCCTGTTATGCAAACCATATGCGTGTCATTATTAAACATTTTATACCCTAGCAAAATTGGTATGCCCATTTTGTTATAAGAGTAACAAATCTTTTTTAACTCCGCATGACTAATTACCCCTCCTTTTTCGTTTGCTTTTGGACCAATATTTTCGAAAGTAAGATTATAATGTTCTAATATTTTTGCTATTTGGCTCGTATTTAATCCCTTATTTGGAAATAACGGTTGGGTATCTGTTGAGTAGGTTAATCCTGCTGCTGAGGTTATCTCGTGTGGGATTGGAAACTTATTTCTGAAAAGCTTTGAAGTTTTAAACAAGCAACTCCAAATAGCAGATGTTGCGCAAACTCCAATATTTCCGTCTTGCTCCAAAAATGGTAAGCATCTAAAATTATTTATTTGATTGCCAAAAACGTCAAAACGATAATTAATACAGGAGTTATATAATCTTTTACCCTGAGAGCTATCTGAATACACTCTTATTACGCAA